>NZ_WHJF01000105.1:0-23308 GCF_011682185.1 Massilia genomosp. 1 | reverse complement strand
TGCTCTGGGGTAGAATTCATGTCGGGCAAGGTGTGTTCGTGCTGATAGGGTAGGTTTTTAGATAACTCCCATTCTATCAATCACTTACGGCATTCTTGCCCTTTTTTGTGCAAAATTCAGGCTAGCAGCCGTGATGGTCGGTGTACAGCATTTCAAGCGCGCGCGGAGGCGGGGAACTGGACATGCAAGCGATCACTTAATAATGAGAATTATTCTCAATTGCAATGCTTGCTGGGTGAGCGGGCAATTTGATTGCGCCTCCGAGGTCGCCTGTGGCCTGCGCCGCGCCTCAATCGCCCTGCGAAAAGCGCCCTACCCAGCCTTGCTCGCCATTCTCGCCGGGAACGCTGTCGATCCGCTGCGTCAGCCGCACCAGTTCACCATCGCGCCGGCGCAGCCACACAGGGCCCTGCCAGCTACCATGCAGGGCGAGCGAGCGCAGGATGTCCTGGTCCAGCCCGGGCGCCTGGTCGGGGGCGCGCAGCAGTTTCTGATGCTGGCCGAGCACGTCCTCGGGGGCATAGCCGGTGAGCGCGCCAAAGGCGCTGTTCACGTCGGAAATGACGCCCTGCTGGTCGCTGATGAACATCGCCTCGGACGCCAGCGTGAAGAACTGCGCCTGGCGCCGCATGCGCCCCTCGGCCGCGCTGCGCGCGCTCACATCGATCACCACCGCGCGGCAGGCTTCGCCATTATTGGACAAGGTGGTGCGCACTTCCACCGTGCGCCGGGCGCCGTCCTTGGCCACGATCACCACTTCGCACTGCGCATCGGACATCGTCGTAAACAGCGACTTGAGGCAGGCCGCAAGGCGGCCACGGTCGGATTCGGCGACAAACACGCCGAGGCGCTTGTCGATCACGCGGGCCCGTTCGATGCCGAGCAGGCGCGCAGCGGCCAGGTTAAGCTCGGCGATCTTGCCGACCCGGTCGAGCGTAAAATACGGCACGGGCGCGAAATCGAACAGCTCGGTGTAGCTGGCCAGCGCCGCCTCGATCCAGGCGCGCGCCGCTTCCAGCTGCTCGTTTTGCAATTGCAGTTCGACCTGATGCACCTGCAGTTCGTGCAGCAGGCGCTGCGGATTGTCGAGGTGGTGCTCGCCGCTCGCCAGCGCGCGCCGCTGTTGGGACAGCCGTTCCTGCGCGCGCAGGCGCAGTTCGGCATCGGCTGGTGTCGCTTCATTGTTCATGATTGTTTTCCTGATTGATGCGGCGCTCCAGCACGGCCTGCGCCTCTTGCACGATCCGTTGCAGGTCCGCGCCGGGCGCACCGCCTTGCTGCAATACCAACTGGGCCTGGCCCAGCATATGCGCCAGTTGCCTGTGTTCCGTCACATCTTCCTTGACCGAGATAAAGTAGCCGGGCTCGGGAGAATACAGCGCACAGTTGATCCATTGCGCTCCGTCATTGCAAGAGACATCCAGGCGCTCCGGCGTGCCGCTGGTCGCCACCCGCACGCAGGCGGCGAACAGGTCCGCGTTGAAGGGATAGATCGAGCCGGCCAACTCCGACTGGCGCTGGCCGACCACCTCGTGCAAACCGGTCAGTTCCGTGAACTTCGGATTGACTTCAAGGACCACGAAATCGCGCGGCACGCCATATTCCAACATCAGCTGGTGGCAGGCAACCGCGTTCAGCGAATGTTCCAGCAATTGCCGGAAACGCGCTTCAGCGCGCTTTTGCTCGGTAATTTCCCAGGCCATGCCGGAGACGCCGATAATCGCCCCCGCCTGGTCGCGCGCCGGCTCGGCAAAAAAGTCGTAGTAGCGGGTGATGCCATGCAGGTGCGCACTGGTTTCGGCACGCACGCTGACACCTTGCTCGAGCGCCTGGCGTTTGAGCGCGGTCAGGCGCGCGGCGTCGTCCGGCGGCAACAGGTCGGCGTCGGTCTTGCCGATGGCGTCGCCCGAGCGCACGTGCGGCTGCAAATTGTGGACCCAGGTGTAGCGCAGGTCGAGGTCCTGGCTGAACACCGTCAGCGGCGCATGTTCGATGGCAATCCGGAAGCGCTCGTCGCTGAGCCGCAAGGCGCGTTCCAGGGTTTTCGCGGCGCTGATGTCGATAAAGGTGATGACCACGCCGTCGATCCGGTTGTCCTGGGTGCGGTAGGGCATGATGCGCACCGTGAACCAGCGGCCGTCGAGTCCGCTGACCTGCACTTCGCGGAACACCAGCGTGCGCAGCACTTCGCGGGCGTCGTCGGCCAGTGCGGGGTAGTCGAGCGTGCTGACCAGGTCGGTGATCGGGCGCCCGGCGTCGCTGGGAATGAGCTTGATGATGGCGGTAATGCGGTTGGTGAAGCGCCGGACGCACAGGTCTTCATCGAGAAACAAGGTGGCGATGTCGGTGCTGTTGAGCAGGTTTTTCATGTCGTCACTGGTCTGCGACAATTCGTCGACCTTGGCCGACAATTCATGATTGACCGTCTGCAACTCCTCATTCATCGACTGCATCTCTTCCTTGGAGGTGGTCAGTTCCTCGTTGGTGCTTTGCAATTCTTCATTGGTGCTTTGCAATTCCTCATTGGTCGATTTCAGCTCCTCCTGCGAGGTTTGCATTTCTTCGCGCGCGTGTTGCAGCTCCTCGCGCGATTGGGCGATTTCTTGCGTCATCGCCTCGATGCGTTCGGCATCGAGGCCGCTCGGCTGGTCCTTGCGCGACGTTTTTGCGCGCGCGGCCGGCTGGTCCGAGAACACGACCAGCACCATGCCGCGCAGCGGCGCCGGTTCCTGCAGGCAATGCACCTCCACATTGACCAGCAGTGTGCCGTCGTGGCCGCCCACGCGCAATCGCTTGAGCACCTGGCTGCCCTGCTCGCGCACGACGCGGGCGAAGACTTCGTTCAAGGCGCCGGCCAGCCCCTCGCGCGCCATGGCAAAGATGTTCAGGTTGGCCTTGCCGGCGGCCGGTTCGAGGTATTTGCCGGTCTTGCCGCTGATGTAGATCAGGTCGCCCTTGTCGGTGGTGAGCACGGCCGCCGGCGAAAAGCGCTGTTGCAGCAGCGAGTCGATCAGGGTTTGCACGCTGGAACCTTCCGGCTGGACCTGGGCGGCGGCCGGAAGCGGTTCGCCCTGCCCTTTGCGGGCGCGCCCGTAAATCGACGCCGGAAAATCAACCGGCTCGGTGCGCGGACTGCTTTCGCGGCGCTGGTAAATGCGCGTCTTGCCCGGCCAGGCGGTAAACAGGTCGCTGGCCGCGCCCACCGTTTCGGCGCTGCCCAGCACCAGGATGCCGCCCGGGCGCAGGCTGTAGTGAAACAGGGGCAGCAGCTTTTTCTGCAGGTCCGCCTCCAGGTAGATCAGCAGGTTGCGGCAGGTCAGCAGGTCGAGCTTGGTAAACGGCGGGTCCATCACCAGGTTCTGGGGTGCGAAGGTGACCATCTCGCGGATTTCCTTGCAAACCCGGTAACCGCCATCGCGCTCGACGAAAAAGCGGCGCAGGCGCGCCTCGCTGACATCGGCCACGATATTGGCGGGAAACTCCCCGGCGCGCGCGCGGTCGATCGCGTCGCTGTCGAGATCGGTGGCAAAAATTTGCAGGGTGAAACGCGCTTTCGGCTTGATGCGATCGAGTGTCTCGCGAAACACCATCGCCAGCGAATACGCTTCTTCGCCGGTGGAACAGGCCGGGGTCCAGGCGCGCAAGATGGCGCCTTGCGGATGGGCGGCCAGCAGCGCGGGAATGGCCTCGCTCCCGATCTGCTCCCACACGGCGGCGTCGCGGAAGAAACTGGTCACGCCGATCAGCAATTCCTTGAACAGCAATTGGGCTTCCTGGGCATTCTCGCGCACATAGCGCACATAGTCGGCGATGCTGCCAAGCTGGTGCAGGCTCATGCGGCGCTCGATGCGGCGGTACATGGTGCTCTTCTTGTAGAACGAAAAATCATGCCCGCTTTGGGCGCGCAGGATCACCACAACCTTGTCGAGCGCGCTGCCGTCGGCATCGGAAAAGCTCAGCTCGGGCGGCGTCACCGGCAAGGGCGCGCGGCGACGGTAAGCGAGGATGCGGGCGGCCAGCTCCTCGGCGGGCGCCACCACGTCGGCCAGGCCGGCGTCGATGGCGCTGCGCGGCATGCCATCGAATTTGGCCGAGGCCGGATCTTGCACGAACACGGCCCCGGCGCATTCCTTGATCTCCCGCAAACCCAGCGAGCCATCCGCGCCCATGCCCGAGAGAATCACGGCGATGCTGTTGGCTTGCTGGTCGGCGGCGAGCGAGCGCAGGAAAAAATCGACCGGCAAGCGCAGCCCGCGCGGCGCGGCCGGTTCGAGCAGGTGCAGGACGCCGTGCAGGATCGACAGGTCGCATCCGGGCGCGATGATATACAAATGGTCCGGCTCGACCCGCAGGCGGTCGGTGATTTCGACCACGGGCATGCTGGTAATGTGCTGCAAGAGCTCGACCATGATGCTTTTGTGTACGGGATCGAGATGCTGCACGACCACAAACGCCAGGCCGCTGTCTTCCGGCACGCCCGAGAGGAACAATTCGAGCGCTTCGAGTCCGCCGGCCGAGGCGCCGATGCCGACGATGGCGCGCGGCACGCCGCCCGGATGGGCTGTCCGCGGTTCGGGCAGGGTAGCGGGCGGGTGCGGTGTGGTGCTGTTTTTTCTCATGGCAAGCTGGAGGTACATCGTGGGAGGTAAACCGCGTCGCTGGCGGCGGCAGGCGTCGGAACGTACTATAACATTTGGACCAGCGGGCCAGTGCCCTTGCTTGCCTCGGCAGGTCGTGCGGGTGGCGGAGCAATCCGGCTTGACCCTGCCGGGCTTTGCGCGCAATGGATGGCATGCTGCGTATAGCCACGCGGATCGGGGGGATGAACTGCGATGGCGTCGCACCGCGCGGGTCCGATGCTCGCGCAGCCTGGCGTGACCTGAACAGACTAAGCGCTTTGAGAGGTGTGAAACGGATGTGACGATGAAGACCTGCTCGCTAGGCTGACGCGCTGGGGGTTGACCGTATCGATGGCCGCGTTACGCTAGCCGTACCAGCGTTCCGCCAATATCATTTAACGCGCAATAGCGCCTCCACATCCCGCGCGCCATGCAAAACACGAACAAGCTCCACCCCACCTTTGGTCGGCAAATAGAAGACAACGTAGCGCTCGAAAGGAAAACTTCTCAAGCCGTGGCGCAAATCGTCACGCAATCGGCCAAGATCAGGCTGCTGGGCCAACAGCTGTAATTTTGCACTCATCCTGCCGATGAACGCATCTGCCTGCGTCACACCGTCCTGCGCAATGAAATCCCATATCTCGTCAAGGTCGATCCGGGCGCGGGGACGGACAGAAACGGTGCGCATTCATGCACCATTTTCTGCCCTGACAGCGCGCCTTGCGTATCCTGCCCGGGTGATATCGTCGGCATCCCAATGTACAGCAGGGCCACTGCTCAATCCATCCTCGATATCCTGACGTAGTTGAAGATGCTTTGTCACTCGCGTTTGGTCGTGTTCTTGCATGAGACGCAGAGCGTCATGGACCACCTCGCTCGCCGATGCGTACATGCCAGACGCAAGCTTTTCGCGCACCATTTGTTCAAACTGCGGCGCTAACGCTATTTTCATGGTCATTCCGAACTCCCCGGTCGCTGATAGGATATGGTATCGATTGTAACTATTTGACATCTGTACGACGAAAAGGTTCACCCTTGCCTGCCTGCGTCGCCTGAGATCAATGTTCGATGTAGACCTTGTCGCGGATCAATTGCAGATGTGCTTTGAAGACGGCGTTTTCTTTCAACGACAGCGAGCGATCGAACACCAGTTCGCCGCCATGCGCCATCCCCGGTTCGCCGCCCAACTGCGTCTGTCCGCGCGCAGCGAATTTTTGCGCACCCTGGCGCATGATCACTTTCAAGGTGCTGGAATCCACCCCGCCGCCGCAAAAATATTTGTAGGGAACGGTGACTTCGGCGATGCCGTTTTGGTCGAGGTCGGTGACGGTAATGTACTTGGGGAAAAAGTTGGCCGATGAATCCACGATGGGACAGTCATTCTCATCCTGGATCAGCCATTCGCGGGCCCAGCGCTTGGCTTTGCGCACGTACAGCGAGGCGAACAATTCGTGGAGTTCCTCCTTGTCGCCCGGCGTGGCGTTTTCCGCGCTCGACGTACCGGTGCGCAAGCTGACCACCAGAATGTGCTCGCCGGCGGCATCGACGATGCGCGCCGCCTTGACCAGCTTGCCCGGCACGGCGATCCGCTCGGCTTTCAGGAACGCGGGCGTGAGCGGCGCGTGCTGCACGGCGGCGCGCGCAGGCAGCGGCGCTGCGGAAAATAGCAGAAGGGACAAGGGCAGCAGCAACAGGGCGGATTTGATCGACATTATTTTGGGAGGTATGTTCAAAAAACGGCAGGCGCATGTCAGGCCATGGAAAACGACGTTGCCGACGCCTCCCTCGGCCCGGCCGCCATCATCACGGATTACCCTGCTCAAACTGCAAGGGTGCATCAGGAGCGCCATCCTTATTCGAGAAACAGAGGAGGCGCAGAATCGCCTTGGCATGCTCGTGCGAATTGACTGCCAGTACCAGATCATGATGTTCAATACCGGCTGCCTCGATCGTTTGCTTGCCGGGATAAATGACCAGTTCCCGCGTTCCCGCCTCGACCGCCTTCGTGATCGCACCGGCTTCCTCATCGTTGGCGGGCGTAAAACTGATGTGCAGAAACAGACCGTGCTCGCTTCGCCGCAGCGCCGGCGTAGCCAAGGGCGATACCTGCGTCCCAAACGTGTTGCAAGCGTTACGGATCGGGACCGAACGAGGCGGCACAGGCCGCAATGCGGCTAACGTAAAGCACACGGCGACCGCTGTCAGGAGAAACGCAGCGCGACGAAAGCTGCTTGACGATTTCAAAGCATCTCCTTTGCACTTAAACGCGGTGCGCCGCCTTTTCATCGCGCCTTGGTCGCTGTCGCACGATCCATATCACCATGCCAGCTGGCTGGCCGCGCGGCGGGAACCGAGCCTGACGCGTCAAGCCGCGTGGGCGCCGATGACGAAAAGGACAAATGAAGAAAGATGGTCCGCCTGGAGGGAATCGAACCCCCATGATCGCTTTAGAAGAGCGAGGTCCTATCCGTTGAACGACAGGCGGTGTTGATCGTAGCGATATCTTACCCGAGCTGAGGGCAATTTTCCGCAAGGAAGACCCCCTGCGGAAATGAAAACGGGCTGTCAAATGAATGACAGCCCGTCTTTAACTTGGTCGGAGTACAAGGATTCGAACCTTGGACCCCCTGGTCCCAAACCAGGTGCGCTACCGGACTGCGCCACACTCCGAAGACGTTATTATACGTCGGGGCAATCGCAAACGTCAACGGCACATCGTGAAGTTTTCTGTGAAATGTTGAAAACAGGAAAACCAACTTCAAGCACCACGAATCCTCCCGCCGGCGCGCCCATGCAACAGACGCGCCCTCCCCGCCGCTACTGCCTGATTACGCCGGCACCTTGTTGGCAATCCGGCGCGCGGTCGACTCGGCCACCTGCGCGTTCTTCGCTTCCACCATTACGCGGATCAGCGGCTCGGTGCCCGATGCGCGGATCAGCACGCGACCCGTATCGCCCAGTTCCGCTTCCACGGCTTCTTTCTCGGCCACCATGTCCGGATGCTTGGTCCAGTCGAAACCGGACGGCACCTTCACGTTAATCAAGGTCTGCGGATACAAGGTCAGTTCCTTGCAGCACTTGTCCAGGCTCTTGCCGCTGCGCTTGAGCGCCGACAGCACTTGCAGCGCGGAGACAATACCGTCACCGGTGGTGTGCTTGTCGAGCGCCAGCAAGTGACCCGAGCCTTCGCCGCCGAACAGCCAGCCATTCTCTTTCATCAC
The DNA here is from genome assembly GCF_011682185.1 of Massilia genomosp. 1. NCBI lineage: Bacteria > Pseudomonadati > Pseudomonadota > Betaproteobacteria > Burkholderiales > Oxalobacteraceae > Massilia > Massilia genomosp. 1. The sequence goes on along the minus strand of NZ_WHJF01000105.1, from coordinate 15,468 downwards.
TTCCAGCACATAGCGGTCGCCGACCTTGGCGCGCGCGAAGCCGACGCCGAGTTCCTTGAACGCCACTTCCAGTGCCATGTTCGTCATCAGCGTCCCTACCGCGCCGGCCACCGGGCCGGTTGTCATGCGGTCGCGCACCATCACATACAGCAGCTCGTCGCCGTTGTAGATGCGGCCGGCGCCGTCGCACATGACCAGGCGGTCGGCATCGCCGTCGAGTGCGATGCCGAGGTCGGCGCGGTGTTCGAGCACGGCCGCGGCCATCGCCTTCGGTGCGGTCGCGCCGAAGCCGTCGTTGATGTTAAAGCCGTTCGGCTTGTTGCCGATGGCGATGACTTCCGCACCCAGCTCGTGGAACACGTGCGGCGCGATGTGGTAGGCGGCGCCGTGCGCGCAGTCGAGCACGATGCGCAGGCCGCGCAGGTCCAGCTCGTTCGGGAAGGTGCTCTTGCAAAATTCGATGTAGCGACCCTTGGCATCTTCCAGGCGCTTGGCGCGGCCCAGCTTTTCGGTCGGCACGCATTCCATCGGCAGGTCGATCATGGCTTCGATTTCTTGCTCGACCGCGTCCGGCAGCTTGGTGCCGTGCTCGGAAAAGAACTTGATGCCGTTGTCCTGGAACGGGTTGTGCGAGGCGGAAATGACGACGCCGGCGGACAGGCGCAGCGCGCGCGTCAGGTAGGCCACGGCCGGGGTTGGCATCGGGCCGGCCAGCATCACATCCACGCCGGCGGCGTTGAAGCCCGCTTCCAGGGCCGATTCGAGCATGTAACCCGAGATGCGGGTGTCCTTGCCGATCAGGACCGTCGGACGACCCGAGGCGGCGTTGGTTTTGGCGAGGACTTTACCAGCGGCGTAGCCGAGGCGCATCACGAAATCAGGGGTGATCGGCGCCACGCCCACCAGCCCGCGCACACCGTCCGTACCGAAATATTTACGTGCCATGTTTTCTCTTTTACTCAGTGATTGAATTAGTTAATGAAGAATGCGTGGTGGCGGCTTGCCACACTTTAAGTGCATCGACTGTTTCAGTAACATCATGCACGCGCACGATGCGCGCGCCCTGCGCCACCGCAGCCAGTGCGCCGGCAAGACTGCCGGCCAGGCGCTGTTCGACCGGCTTGCCGGTCACGGCCCCGATCATCGACTTGCGCGACACCCCCGCCAGCACCGGCAAGCCGAGTTCGCGCCCCAGCGTGCCGATGTTGCGCAACAAGGCGTAGTTGTGTTCCACCGTCTTGCCGAAACCAAAACCCGGATCGATGCAGATGCGCTGGCGTTCGATGCCGATGGCCAGCATGGCCTCGATGCGCTCGCGCAAAAAATCCCTCACCTCGCGCACCACGTCGGCGTAGCTTGGGGACTGCTGCATGGTCTGCGGCGAACGTTGCATATGCATCACGCACAGCGCGCAGTCGCTGCCGGCCACCGCTTCCAGGGCGCCGGGCGCCCGGAACGCGTTGATATCGTTGATCATGTCGACCCCGGCCAGGATCGCCTCGCGCATCACCTCGGGCTTGTAGGTGTCGATCGACAAGGGCTTGCCCAGATCGCGCAGCGCATACAGCACCGGCATCACGCGGCGCAATTCTTCATCGAGGGCCAGCGCGGGCGCGCCCGGACGGCTCGATTCGCCGCCGACATCGATCAGGTCGACGCCTTCGCTCACCATTTCTTCGGCGCGCGAGAGGGCAAATTCGAGCGAGCCGAAGCGTCCGCCGTCCGAAAACGAGTCGGGCGTGACGTTGAGAATGCCCATGACCAGGGGTGTGGCCGCCACATCGAAGCCGAAGCGGCCGCATTGAAAATATTGTCGCATTGCGTTTACATCATGATGTTAATCGATCGACCATAAAAAATGCCGCTCAGTCTTGTCTGAACGGCATTATATACAAGCTTGCAAAAATCGGAGAGATTTACGCCGGTGCTGTCGCGTTCGGTGAAACGCCGCCCGGACCGCTGTCGCCCGGAGGCGGCGTGCGCTTGGTCAGGACGCCGGACTTCGGCTCGCGTGGCTCGTTGCCGGCCATGATGTCGTTGATCTGGTCGGCGTCGATGGTTTCCCAGTCGAGCAGCGCCTGGGTCATTTTTTCGACCTTGTCGCGATTCTCTTCCAGCAGGCGGCGCGACAGCGCATACTGCGTGTCGAGGATCGAACGGATCTCGGCATCGACCTTTTGCTGGGTCGCCTCGGAGATGGTCTTGGTGGCGCCGCCGAAGAAACCTTCGTTTTCGCTATCTTCGTAGACCATCACGCCCATGCTGTCGCTCATGCCGAAACGCGTCACCATCGAGCGCGCCAGTTTGGTGGCGCGCGAGAAGTCGTTCGACGCGCCGGTCGACATCTGACCGACGAACAGTTCTTCGGCGATACGGCCGCCGAACAGGATCGAGATTTCTTCCAGCATCTTGTCCTTGTAGCCGGACAGCACATCGTGTTCAGGCAACTGCCAGGTCAGGCCCAGGGCATAACCGCGCGGCATGATCGTGACCTTGTGGACCGGATCGGCCTTCGGCAACAGTTTGGCGATGACGGCGTGGCCGGATTCGTGATACGCGGTGTTGCGGCGCTCTTCTTCACGCATGACCATCGATTTGCGCTCGGGACCCATGTAGATCTTGTCTTTCGCGTCTTCGAAGTCGCTCATTTCCACCAGGCGCTTGCTGCGGCGCGCGGCGAACAGGGCTGCTTCATTGACCAGGTTGGCCAGGTCGGCGCCCGAGAAGCCAGGCGTACCGCGCGCCAGGATGTCGGCCTTGACGTCGGCGCCGATCGGCACCTTGCGCATGTGTACATTGAGAATCTGTTCGCGGCCGCGGATGTCGGGCAAGCCCACCATGACCTGGCGGTCGAAACGGCCCGGACGCAGCAGCGCCTTGTCGAGCACGTCGGCGCGGTTGGTGGCGGCGACGACGATGACGCCGGAGCTTGCTTCAAAACCATCCATCTCGACCAGCAATTGATTCAAGGTTTGTTCGCGCTCGTCGTTACCGCCGCCCATGCCGGCGCCACGGTGACGGCCGACCGCGTCGATCTCGTCGATGAAAATGATGCAAGGCGAGTGTTTTTTGGCGTTCTCGAACATGTCGCGCACGCGGCTCGCGCCCACGCCGACGAACATTTCGACGAAGTCCGAACCGGAAATCGAGAAGAACGGCACTTTGGCTTCGCCGGCGATGGCGCGCGCCAGCAGGGTTTTACCCGTGCCCGGAGGGCCTACCATCAGCACGCCGCGCGGAATACGGCCGCCCAGTTTCTGGAATTTGGTCGGGTCCTTGAGGAAGTCGACGATTTCGTTGACTTCTTCTTTTGCTTCGTCGCAACCGGCGACGTCGGCGAAGGTCACGGTGTTGTTGGTTTCATCCATCATGCGGGCCTTCGACTTGCCGAAGGAGAAAGCGCCACCCTTGCCGCCGCCCTGCATCTGGCGCATGAAGAAAATCCATACGCCGATCAGCAACAGGAACGGGAACCAGGAAATGATCACGGTCTGCAGGAACGAGGTTTCTTCAGGCGGTTTGATATCGAAGCGAATGCCGGCGTCGCGCAGGTCGCCGACCAGGCCGCGGTCGAGCAAGGTGGCGGTGGCGCGCACCTTGCTGTCGTCGGTGCGGGTCGCGGTGATGTTCGGTCCTTCGATCAGCACTTCCTTGATGCGCCGGGCCTTCACGTCATCGAGCAGTTCGGAATAAGCGATGGACTTGCTGCTGCCGGCAACGTTGTGGTTGTCAAACTGCCGGAACAGCATGAACAACAACAGGGCAACGACTACCCAGATAGCGGATTTTGAAAACATATTATTCACGAAAACTCCTTCGATGCAGGCGCATCTTTTTACCGATTTTAGAACGCCGATTTTACTCGCAATAAGCAGGCGGTGCCACGCACGCCCCGCTGCCGGGCTGAAAAACTACTGAAAAGCCATGAGAATCAGGCAACTCTTACCCAATTTCCATGCCTTTTGCGGCTTTCCTTGGCTGATGTGCGGCTAAACCCATCAAATATCAAGGGGAGATTCGTCTTCCAGCGCGGTATTCTTGTCGGTAGGATTCTTCAGTCCCTTGCCGACGAGGAAAATTTCGGACGATTTATCACGGCTGGCCTTCGGCTTGATCTGCTTGACGACCTTGAACTCGGCGCGGAACTTCTCCACGACCTGGCTGAAACCCATGTCTTTAAAACACTTGACGACCAGCGCGCCGGACGGTTTCATGTGGAATTGCGAAAATTCGATGGCGAGGTCGATCAGGTGTTCCATGCGGGCCGAATCGGCCGTGGGGATACCCGACAGGTTGGGCGCCATGTCCGACAGCACCAGATCGCATTTGCGGCCGGCCAGGATGGTGTCGAGCTGGCGCAAAATGCGCGCCTCGCGGAAGTCGCCAAGGATAAAATGCATGTCGGCGACCGGCTCCATCGGCAGCATGTCGAGGCCGATGATGGTGCCGTTGATGCCGCCGCCATCCTTGCCGGCGAGTTTACGCCGCACGTACTGGCCCCAGCTGCCCGGGGTGCAGCCGAGGTCGACGATGACCTGGCCCGATTTGATCAGCTTTTCGCTCTCGTCGATTTCCTTGAGCTTGTAAGCGGCGCGTGCACGGTAACCCTCTTTCTGCGCTAACTTCACGTAGGGGTCGTTTATGTGGTCGTGCAACCAGTTTTTGTTTAATTTGTTCTTTGCCATTCGCGTAGAATACTGCTTTTAAAGGATTATCTAAAAATATTATGCAAAAACTTACCCCCGTCGAGCGCAGCGCACTGCGCGCTGAAGCGCATGCGCTCAAGCCAGTCGTCATCATCGGCGAAGCGGGTCTGACGCCTGCCGTGATCAAAGAGATCTCGGCCAGCCTCGACTCGCACGGCCTGATCAAGGTCCGCGTGTTCGGCGACGACCGCGCCATGCGCGCAGAAATCTACGACAACATCTGTACCGAGCTCGATGCGGCTCCGGTGCAACACATCGGCAAACTGCTGGTCATTTACCGTCCCAAAGTGGAAGTGGTGAAAGAACGCAGCAGCAAGTCGGGTAAAGGAATGCGCGAAGTTACCATTGTTAAAGCGAGCGCAAGCGGTACCAAGCGTCCGTCCGTGACCAAGGTCATGATCAAAGGCAATGAGCGTGTGACGGAAGGCGGCACCATCAAGCGCGCCAAGCCGCGCCAGACCAGCCCTAAGAAAGGCGCGCTGGGGAAATAATCCCCGCGTTGCCCGCGTTACCGCAACGTTATTCTTGCCACCGTACTCGTCGTTCCCGCGAAGGCGGGAACCCAATTTTGATGAGTCGACGACTGCATAACGAACTTGGGTTCCCGCCTCCGCGGGAACGACGAGGATAGTGGCAAAAACCGAGTCGCTGTGACGCGAACAGTAACACTGGATCTTACGGTCGCGGGTTCTTGAACACCAGCACCGCCGCCAGCACGCTCTGCACTAAAAACAACACCATCGACACCCCGTGCAGCATGCCGAACTGCTTGCGCGTAGCCGCTTCCATCACGCCGCCGGGCGCCGCTTCTTTGAGCGCCGCCATCATCGGTCCCAGCCCCAGGCTGCTGACCGCCTGCAGCGCCAGCATTGCCGCCACCACCAGCAACAGCATGCGCCGCCGCTTGGCGTCCATGTCCTTGGCCAGCACCAGCACGGCCAGCAAACCCACGCCGCACACCAGCGACAGCATCGCTTCGGCCCTGAACATGCTGCCTGCAATGGTCCCGGCCAGCACGCTGTCGGACAGGGTGCGGAACAAGGTCGGGGCCACCAGGTAGCCCACCGTCCACAAACTGCCCGCCCACGCCGTCACCAGCAGCAGGCGGGCGCGCGCCAGCAGCATCAGATGTACTTGACTTCGAGGATTTCGTATTCGCGCGGGCCGGATGGGGCCTGCACTTCCACCACGTCGCCGGCGTACTTGCCGATCAAGGCGCGCGCGATCGGCGAGGTCACCGACACTTTATTGAGCTTCAAGTCCGCTTCGTCCAGGCCGACGATCTGGTAGGTCACCTTGGTGCCGTTATCCAGGTCTTCCAGGTCGACGGTCGCGGCGAACACCACGCGCCCTTCGGCGTCCAGGGTGGCCGGATCGATGATCTGCGCGGCGCCCAATTTGCCTTCCAGCTCCGCGATGCGGCCTTCGACAAATGCCTGGCGCTCCTTGGCGGCGTCGTATTCGGCGTTCTCGGACAAATCGCCATGCGAGCGCGCCTCGGCGATCGCGTCGATCACAATGCGGCGCTCCTTGGTCTTGAGCTGATGCAGCTCGTCCTTGAGTAGTTCGGCGCCGTATTTGGTAAGTGGAACTGATGTGTTCATGTCGTATTCGCGTTTCTACTGAAAAGTGAAAACCACAGGGCGCGCGCCGGATGCTTCCCGTCGCGCGCCCTGTGGTCAGGGGTACTGCGTGCCGCTTAGTTTAAGGTTTTATGCAGGCCTTGTAAATCGTAGACGCGCAACTCGTCGAGATGACGCATGCCTTCGACCGCAGCCTCCGCACCCGCTATTGTAGTGTATGTCGTCACGCGCGCGGCCAAAGCTGAAATCCGGATCTGGCGCGAGTCGACAATCGCACTGCGTTTTTCTTCGACCGTGTTGATCACCAGCGCGATCTCGTGGTTCTTGATCATGTCGACCACGTGCGGACGGCCTTCGATCATCTTGTTGACGGCCTGGCATGGAATGCCCGCCGCGGTGATCACCGCCGCCGTGCCCTTGGTGGCGACGACCTGGAAGCCCATCGAGTGCAGGTCGCGCGCCACCTTCACCGCGCGCGGCTTGTCCGAGCCCTTCACCGACAGGAACACCTTGCCCGATTCGGGCAGCTTGACGCCGGCGCCCATCTGCGACTTGACGAACGCTTCGCCGAAGGTCATGCCCACGCCCATGACTTCACCGGTGGACTTCATCTCGGGTCCGAGAATGGTGTCCACGCCAGGGAATTTCACGAACGGGAACACGGCTTCCTTCACGCTGTAGAACGGCGGCACGACTTCGGTGGTGATGCCTTGCGACTCCAAGGTCTGGCCGACCATGCAACGGGCCGCGATCTTGGCCAGTTGCAGGCCGGTCGCTTTCGACACGAACGGCACCGTGCGCGAAGCACGCGGGTTCACTTCCAGCACGAAGACGGTGTCGGTCATGACGCCATCGACTTCGGTCTTCTGGATCGCGAACTGCACGTTCATCAGGCCGATCACGTTCAGGCCCTTGGCCATCAGCGAGGTCTGGCGCTTGAGTTCATCGATGGTCTCTTGCGAGAGCGAATACGGCGGCAGCGAACAGGCCGAGTCGCCCGAGTGTACGCCGGCCTGCTCGATGTGCTCCATCACGCCGCCGATGAAGGTGGTGACGCCGTCGGAGATGCAGTCGACGTCGACCTCGATGGCGTCGTTCAGGAAGCGGTCAAGCAGCACCGGCGAATCGTGCGACACCTTGACCGCTTCGCGCATGTAGCGCTCCAGGTCGCGCTGCTCGTGGACGATTTCCATGGCCCGCCCGCCCAGCACGTAGGATGGACGCACCACCAGCGGATAACCGATTTCCTGCGCCAGCGCCAGGGCTTCAGGCTCGGTGCGCGCGGTGCGGTTAGGCGGCTGGCGCAGGCCCATTTTTTGCAGCATCTGCTGGAAGCGTTCGCGGTCTTCGGCCGCGTCGATCATGTCGGGCGAGGTGCCGATGATCGGCACGCCGTTCGCTTCCAGGTCGAGCGCGAGTTTCAATGGCGTCTGGCCGCCATACTGTACGATCACGCCGACCGGTTTTTCGATGGCGACGATCTCCAGCACGTCTTCCAGCGTCAGCGACTCGAAATACAGGCGGTCCGAGGTATCGTAGTCGGTCGAGACGGTCTCGGGATTGCAGTTGACCATGATGGTCTCGTAGCCGTCTTCGCGCATCGCCAGCGCCGCGTGTACGCAGCAGTAATCGAATTCGATACCCTGGCCGATGCGGTTCGGGCCACCGCCCAGCACCATGATCTTTTTCTTGTCGCTCGGGTTGGACTCGCACTCTTCGTCATACGTCGAGTACATGTACGCGGTGTCGGTCGAAAATTCGGCCGCGCAGGTATCGACCCGCTTGTACACCGGACGGATGCCCATCGCATGGCGCGTCTCGCGCACCACTTTGTCGCTCGTGTGCAGCAGGAAGGCCAGGCGGCGGTCCGAGAAGCCTTTTTGCTTCAACTTGTACAGGGTCGGCTTGTCGATGGCTTCGAGCTTTTGATTGTCGAGCCACAGTTCGATGTCGACGATTTCCTTGATCTGCACCAGGAACCACGGATCGATGTGGGTCAGCTGATGCACTTCTTCCAGCGTAAAACCCTGGGCAAAGGCATCGCCCACGTACCAGATGCGGTCCGGGCCGGGTTCGCCCAGTTCTTCTTCGATTTTTTCGCGGTCGCGCGTTTTTTCGTTCAGGCCATCGACGCCCACTTCCAGGCCGCGCAGGGCCTTCTGGAACGATTCCTGGAAGGTGCGGCCAATCGCCATGACTTCACCGACGGACTTCATCTGGGTGGTCAGGTGATGGTCGGCAGCCGGGAATTTTTCGAACGTGAAGCGCGGGATCTTGACCACGACGTAGTCGATCGACGGTTCGAACGAGGCAGGCGTGGCGCCGCCGGTGATTTCGTTGCGCAGCTCGTCGAGCGTGAAGCCCACCGCCAGCTTGGCCGCGATTTTCGCGATCGGGAAACCGGTCGCTTTCGACGCCAGCGCCGACGAACGCGACACGCGCGGATTCATTTCGATGACGATCATGCGGCCGTCAAGCGGGTTGATCGCGAACTGCACGTTCGAGCCACCCGTGTCGACGCCGATCTCGCGCAGCACCGCCAGGGAGGCGTTACGCATGATCTGGTATTCCTTGTCGGTCAGGGTCTGGGCCGGCGCCACGGTGATCGAGTCGCCCGTGTGTACCCCCATGGCGTCCAGGTTTTCGATCGAGCAGATGATGATGCAGTTGTCCGCCTTGTCGCGCACCACTTCCATCTCGTACTCTTTCCAGCCGATCAGGGACTCTTCGATCAGCAGTTCCTTGGTCGGCGACGCTTCCAGGCCGCGCTTGCAGATGGTCTCGAATTCTTCTTCGTTGTAAGCGATGCCGCCGCCGGTGCCGCCCATGGTGAACGAGGGACGGATAATGGTCGGGAAACCCATCTCGCGCTGCACGGCCCACGATTCGTCCATCGAGTGGGCCACGCCGGAGCGCGCCGAACCGAGGCCGATCTTGGTCATCGCCTGCTTGAACTTGGAGCGGTCTTCGGCCTTGTCGATGGCTTCCGGCGAGGCGCCGATCAGCTCCACGTTGTACTGTTTGAGCACGCCGTTGTTGTGCAGGTCGAGCGCGCAATTGAGCGCGGTCTGGCCGCCCATGGTCGGCAGGATCGCGTCCGGACGTTCTTTGGCGATGATGCGCTCGACGACCTTCCAGGTGATCGGCTCGATGTAGGTCACGTCCGCCATTTCCGGGTCGGTCATGATGGTCGCCGGGTTGCTGTTGACGAGGATGACCTTATAGCCCTCCTCGCGCAGCGCCTTGCACGCCTGGGCGCCGGAATAATCGAACTCGCAAGCCTGGCCGATGATGATCGGGCCTGCGCCAATAATCAGAATACTTTTAATGTCACTACGCTTTGGCATATTATTTAATCTCCGCGGCTTGCATCAGACTGATGAAGCGGTCAAACAGGTAAGCTACATCGTTCGGGCCCGGCGACGCTTCAGGGTGGCCCTGGAAGCAGAAGGCCGGCTTGTCGGTGCGGGCGAAGCCCTGCAGCGAGCCGTCGAACAGCGATACGTGGGTTACGCGGCAGTTGGCCGGCAGGGTTTGCGCGTCGACCGCGAAACCGTGGTTCTGCGAGGTGATCATCACCTTGCGCGAATCGAGATCCTGCACCGGGTGGTTGGCGCCGTGGTGGCCGAACTTCATCTTGAGCGTGCGCGCGCCGGAAGCGAGCGCCATGATCTGATGACCGAGGCAGATGCCGAAGGTCGGGATGCCACGCTCGATCAGCTCGCGGCTGGCCGCGATCGCGTAGTCGCACGGTTCCGGGTCGCCCGGGCCGTTGGCCAGGAAAATCCCGTCCGGATTGAGCGCCAGCGCATCGGCGGCGCTGGCCTGGGCCGGCAGCACGGTCACTTTGCAGCCACGTTCGGTCAGCATGCGCAGGATGTTGCGCTTGACGCCGTAATCAAAAGCGACGACATGGAACTTGGCATCGGCCAGCTTGCCGTAGCCTTGGCCGAGCTTCCATTCGGTCTCGGTGAACTCGTAGGCGGCGGTGGTCGAGACCACCTTGGCCAGGTCCATGCCGGCCAGGCCGGGGAAGGAGCGCGCCAGTTCCAGCGCCTGCACCTGCGAAGGCTCGTTGCCCTGCGTGCCAACCAAAATGGCGCCGCCCTGCGCGCCTTTTTCGCGCAACAGGCGGGTCAGCTTGCGGGTGTCGATGCCGGAGATGGCGACGATGTTTTCAGCTTTGAGGTAGTCCGACAGCGACTGGGTCGAACGGAAGTTCGATGCCAGCAGCGGCAGGTCACGGATGATCAGCCCTGCGGCGTGGACCTTGCTTGCCTCGACGTCTTCCGGATTGACGCCCGTATTGCCGATGTGCGGATAGGTCAGCGTGACCAGCTGGCGCGAATAGCTTGGATCGGTCAGGATTTCCTGGTAACCGGTCATGGCCGTGTTGAACACGACTTCCCCGGTAGTATGGCCGGCGGCGCCAATGGAAATACCTTTAAATATCGTTCCATCGGCGAGAGCGAGGATGGCTGGAACGGCGGGGCCAGAAAAAAATGGCGGCAAGGGCAACTCCTGATAAAGTTACCGTAGCTGCGCCACGTCAGACCGACGACCATGGGTTCCCCGGTGCGCTTAGCGCTGGGGGATGGTGTCATGTTGAATGAGGGATAGTGGGTAGTCGCTACGGTAGGTGTATGAATGGCTAAACCTCCAAATTATAGCGCAACGCAGCCTTTCCGGCAATCGGCGGCGGATGCATTTGCATCGCTTTTCGCGCTTTTACTGGACATCGCCAACCGTCCTCTATACATTTGAGACAGCATCCTCGGGCAAACCATTTATCAGGAAATGTGATTATGTCTACATTTGGAAGAGATACGCCGATGGAGCGCCCCAACCCGGGCGGGCGGGCGGCGGTATTCGTGCCCAAGATTAACGCGGAAGACGCCGTCAAGGAGATGCTGAAAAACGGCTCGGGCATGGTCGGCTTCGGCAACAGCGACGGCTCGGTCACGGTTTACTTCGAAAACAACCGCTTCAACGATTCGAGCCTGCACAAATGGGAAAGCAAGGTGTGGAAGGCCTACGGAAGAATGGTCGAGCTCTCCCCCACTGTTAACAAGCTGGTGTGCGACGCCAGCAACCTGGCGCAGGTGGGATTCGTCCAGGGGCCGGAAATCGAGGTGCGCGACATGGCATTGCTGCTGGGCTGGCTGGAACGCAGCAACGCGGTCGACTCGGCGCCCGCCGGGCCGCTGATTCACGCCTGAGGACAGGGCCCGGCGACAGCCCCCGGCCGGGCGCGCATGCCGCGTGCGCCCCGGACTGCCCGCCCTCACTTCGAGCGGCCCGCGCTCATGTAAAACACCGCATCGCGCACCTCGTCGCCGGACAGGGCCGGCATGCCGCCTTTGGGTGGATGCGCCCGGAAGCCATCGATCGCATGCCGTACCAGCACCGCGAACCCTTGCTTGTTGCGCAGTTCCCACACCGGCCGGTCGGTCGGGCGCGGGGGCGTTGACCAGGCCCTGCGCATGACAGACCTGGCACGATTCCTCATACACCTTGCGCCCCCGCACGAGCGCGCCTGCGTGGCCTGCGGCCTCGAGCTTGCTGACGCGCGTTGGAACCATCAGGTCGAGCTCGTCGCCGGCCATCTGCAAACCACGCTCCCCGCTTGGCATGCCAAGTTCAGCCTGGGCATTGACGCTGCCCTGGGCGGCGGCCTTTTCCAGCAAAGCGGTGGCGTCCGCCGCCGGCACAAGGTGCTTGCGCAGGCGATGCCCATACAGCGCGTAGGTCGCCTCGCCATGGCCTCGCGCGGAGAGCGCCGCCAGGTAGGCCAGCCCGCGTTGTTCATCAAGGGGAAACTGCCGGCCCGAGATCAGCGCCAGCCCGAGCATGTACTGCGCGTGCAGGTTGCCCGCCTTGGCAGCCTTGGTCCATGCCTGCTCGGCGGCGGCAAACTTCTCTTGGCGAAACAACTGCTCGCCAGATTCATCGCTCGCTCGCGCCGCGCCGCTGGCACTGCCGAGGATGCAAAACATGGCAAACGACACCAGCGCTGCCTTGTATATGGTGCTCATGGCGCTCATAGCGTTCCTTGCATAGTCAGGCGTCGCTGCGGGGCCTGTTTACAAACCCAGCTCGCTCAGCCCCGGATGATCGTCCGGGCGGCGCCCGAGCGGCCAATGGAACTTGCGCTCCTGCTCGCGGATCGGCAGGTCGTTGATGCTGGCATGGCGCAGCGCCATCAAGCCGTGCTCGTCGAATTCCCAATTCTCGTTGCCGTAGGAGCGGAACCAGTTGCCGGCGTCGTCGCGCCACTCGTAGGCGAAACGCACGGCGATGCGCTTGCCGCCGAAGGCCCACAACTCCTTGATCAGGCGATAGTCGAGTTCGCGCACCCATTTACGCGTCAGCAGGCCGACGATGGCCTCGCGCCCGGTGACGAATTCGGCGCGGTTGCGCCAGCGGCTGGCGCTAGTGTAGGCCAGCGCCACGCGGGCCGGGTCGCGCGCGTTCCAGCCGTCTTCGGCCAGGCGCACCTTGAGCGTGGCCGATTCCTGGGTAAAGGGAGGCAGAGGCGGACGGCTTGCTGATTCAGTCATGTGGATTCTCCTGGAGGGGGAAGCACAGCATAAGCGATTGCATCCGAACCGGCCCTGCGCAGAGCCGCCCTGAAAAGCGGATCAGGGCGGCCGTCGCCCGATTTTATTGCGCCAGCGCGGCGATACCGGCCTTGGCGATCTGCGCATCCTGGTCCGACTTCACGCCCGAGACGCCGACGGCGCCGATCACGTGACCGTCCACGATCACCGGCACGCCACCTTCGAGCATGCCTTCGACGAAGGGCACCGTCAGGAACGCTGTGCGGCCGTTGTTGATGATGTCTTCATAGACCTTGCTCTCGCGTCGGCCCAGCGCCGCCGTCTTGGCCTTGGAGGGGGCGATGTGCGACGACAATGGCGCGGCGCCGTCGAGACGCTGCAGCGACAGCAGGTGGCCGCCATCGTCGCAGATGGCGATGGTCACCGCCCAGTTGTTGGCAAGGGCTTCGGCTTGCGCGGCGGCGGCGATTTTCTGGACGTCGGCGAAGTTCAGGTACGGTTTCGATGGCATGTTGATATCCCAAGTGATTAATGCGGGCAATTTTACGGCAAGCGCGCGGCCTGCCGATATCGGAACGGCTATAGCGTTTATGACTGCTGGCGCGCCTTGAGCTTGGCTTTGATCTGCGGCATCACCGCCGCAGCGGCCTGCTCGCCGGCCATGATGGCGCGGTTGCGGCCGGCAAAGTCGTTACTGCCCATTTTCGGCAGGTTTGGCGTAATGACCACATCCGCATCCTTGAGCTCGTAGTGATTGAGGCGCTGGCCCATGATGGCGAAGGTTTGCATCAACACTTCGAGCGAGCTGACAGCGGCCTGCGCGTCGGTCTGGCTCGAAATATTGACGGCGATAATGAAATCGGCGCCCATTTCGCGCGCGAAGCGCACCGGCACCGGCGCCACCAGGCCGCCATCGACATACGAGCGGTCGCCAATGCGCACCGGCTGGAACACGCTTGGCACGGACGAGGAGGCGCGCACCGCCTGCCCCGTGTTGCCGCGCCTGAACAGGATCGGCTGACCGTTGTTGAGGTCGGTTGCAACGGCGCCGAAGGGAATCTTCAGCTTTTCGATCGGCACGTTCTTGACGGCCTTGTTCACGTAATTCTGCAAGGCGTCGCCCTTGAGCACGCCGGAGGACTTGCCGAACAGCGGCATGGCCCAGTCCGAAATCTCGGCCTCGTCCATTTCCATGGCGGTCTTTTGCAGGGCGAAGCCATCGTTGCCGGCGGCATAAATGGCGCCGACCACGCTGCCGGCGCTGGTGCCGACCACGACATCGGCAAAGATGCCCTGCGCTTCAAGCGCCTTGATCACGCCGATGTGGGCGAAGCCGCGCGCGGCACCGCCACCCAAGGCCAGGCCGATGCGGATTTTCTTGGGCGCGGCGGCGGCGGCCGGTTGCAGCACGGCGGCCGGTTTGGTGGCGGGAGGAGTGGTCGTGCCGCAGCCGGCGAGCAACACGGCGAGGGCAATCAGGGAACGGCGTTTGGTGAACATAATGGTCGTCAAAGAAGCGAAGACCACGATTGTACCTGCTCCCGGGAACGCAGTGCCGCCGGGAGGCAAGCAAAAATCGTCTGCATTCCAGATTGCCAACGAGTAAAATTGAAGACCTACCCTATTCCAGGAGCATGCATCATGAGCGAACTAGTCAACACCATCGAACTGACCGGCTTCGACCCGGACGGCGAACCTGAAATCCGCATGATGTCCGATGGCAGCGCCGAACTGTGGTTCAATTTCATGCCGCCGTCCTTCATCGAGGAGGAAGAAGATGAGCACGCCTACGACGACTTCGATCAACAGATCCAGAGCGCCATTGGCGTGCCGGTGGTTCAGGAAGACCGCGAAGTGTTCGTCATCGCGAAACCGGAAGCCGACACCATCGCCAGGCTGACCGCTTTCATCCAGAACTACAAGCACCCTGAGTAAGCCCCTCAGGCCGCCGGCAGCGACATGATAAAACTGCTGCCCTTGCCCGCTTCCGACTTGATGGTCAGGCTGCCGCCGTGGCGCAGCAGCACGTGCTTGACGATCGCCAGGCCCAGGCCGGTGCCCTGGGTTTCGCGCGAGCGGCAGTTGAGGTGAAAACGTGTAGAAAAGAGGGATTTGCCATACCTGCTGAGTCAATGCCATTGTAGAGAGCCGGCACCAGACACAGGACAGTCGCGCCACTCAATTACATGCCACCTATCTATTTCTGCCCGCTCTTGCCCAGCTGCAACCGCTGATCGTTTTGCAAAAAATGGTTAGCACCAATCAATAATCATGTTTGCCCCGGATCGTTTGGCTCGGCGAGCCACACAATCTTGTAATGCCAGAACGGCTTTATCAAGCGTAAAAGTAACGTAACTGTTTAGCCCTGACCCGTTGTAAACGCGCAATTGTAAACATTCCGATATCCGGGCATGATGCCGGTCATGGTAAAACTTGCCCCTCTTCCCGACCTCTCGACTCTCTCGCATCCCGAAAAAGACAAGCTGATCGAAAAACTGCACGCACAGGTCAAAGAGGCCTTGGCCGGTAAATCGATCCGCAAGGACAGCCACAATTCCAGTGTGCCGCCGTCGGCCGATGGCTTGAAAAAGAAGAAAACGAAATCCTTGCGCAAGCCCT
>NZ_WHJF01000104.1:0-24098 GCF_011682185.1 Massilia genomosp. 1 | reverse complement strand
ACCTGCTGAAGAACGAGAAGACGGCTAAGCTCGGGATCGCTACCAAGCGCATGAAGGCAGCCTGGAGCGCCGACTATCTTGCCAAGGTCTTAGGCCTACCAATCTGATCCTTCATGCAATCGCCCTGTCCCGGGCACGGCGGGGAATTTAACAAAAACCGCGTGCAAAGCCCAAATTTGCGCGCTTTTCAAAGCCCGTTCACAGCAGGCGCAGCCTTCGACGGTCATCTCCAAGCTGTTCAAAATCGCCGTGCAAGTTCGGCAGTACAAGAACAAGATCGTTCTTCATCTGCCGAGCGCGTGCCCGGTCAAACATCTGCTGCGGACACTGACCGAACGACTGTATCTGTCGAGGCCGGCAACGACGCTAAACTCGTCCTGACGGGGTCACGTCCGGTCTGCCGAGAATCGACCACACGCCGCCAAACTTCAACCTTCAAACCGCTTCATTGACTGTCCCGTTCAATTGGGTAGGGACGCTATCGCCCGCGACATTCCGATTCAAGTTGAAAAGGTCCGGCATCGGAAAAGCGGCGCTGCGGCGGTGGTTTGTGCAACATTCAGGCTATATCTTTGCTGTCACACCGCGCCGGTCCGCAGGCGTCAAGCGGGTTCAATCGACTCCGTGCTTCGACTCTACCGCAAAAGGACCATCATGACTTCCACTTTTCCACAAGCGCTCGGCCTGGTGCCCACCGTCATAGAACAAACAGGGCGCGGCGAGCGCGCCTTCGACATTTACTCGCGCCTGCTGAAAGAACGCGTGATCTTTTTGGTGGGCGAAGTAACCGAGCAATCGGCCAACCTGATCGTGGCCCAATTGCTGTTCCTCGAATCGGACAATCCCGACAAGGATATCTCGCTCTACATCAATTCGCCGGGCGGCTCGGTGTATGCCGGCATGGCGGTCTACGACACGATACAGTTCATCAAGCCGGATGTGTCGACGCTGTGTACGGGCTTCGCCGCCAGCATGGGCTCGTTCCTGCTGGCGGCCGGCGCGATCGGCAAGCGCTATGCCCTGCCGAATGCGCGCCTGATGATGCACCAGCCGCATGGCGGTTCGCAAGGCGTGGCCGCCGACATCGAGATCCAGGCGCGCGAAGTGCTGTACCTGCGCCACCGCCTCAACACGATCTATGCCGAACGCACAGGGCAAACGCTGGCGCAAATCGGGAAGGATTCGGACCGCGACAATTACATGTCGGCCGACCAGGGCGCGCAATATGGCCTGATCGACCGCGTGCTTGCCACCCGCGACGGTCAGGGGAGCCTGTGACGCTCGGGCGCGCGCGAACGCCAGTTATTCCGGAAGATCACATTCTGCGCCGGAAAGCAGGGTTGGTTCGCTCATGTCGTGGATGCTCCAGGAGATATGCCGCTAAACGGGTCATGGTCTGATGTTGGACACCTCGGCGCAGTTTTTGTGCCGTTAGTGCGCTATTGAGATGGCGCGCGCGATTCCATGCCCGGATCGACTGTTCCAGAAACACAGCGACGCGAACGACGGCGCAGTGCGCCATCCGCCGGCCGCCACGTACCCCTCAGCGCGGCGCTGCGATCCGCACGACAAAGCGGCAACCGCGCCCGCCCGGTCCCGGCTCGAGTGCGACCGTGCCGTTCAGGCGCAAGGCGGCCTGCCTGACGATCGCCAGGCCCAGGCCCGAGCCGGTCGTATCCTGCGACCTGGCACGGTAAAAGCGCTCGAACACATGCGCCACGTCGGCCTGCGCAATCCCCGGCCCGTCATCGGCCACGGCGAGCGTCAGCCAGCCGTCTTCCCGATCCAGCCCGACGATCACGTTCGCGCCCGCGCCCGCATAGCGCAGCGCGTTATCGAGCAGGTTGTCCAGGATCGATTGAAAGGCCTGCACTTCCAGTGCAAACGGCAAGCGCTCGGGCGCTTCCAGGGCCAGTTCGATGTCCTTGTCCATCGCCGCCTGCGCCACCCGCGCCAGGTGATGCCGCACCAGATGGGCCACGTCGATGGTGGCGGTCTCGCCCAGGCGCGCGCTGTCCACCCGCGCCAGCTGCAACAACTGCGCGATCAGGTGCGATGCGCGCGCGATCGCATGATCGAGATGGCGCTGCGCCTCGCGCCGCCCCTCGGGTTCGGGCTCGAAGGCCAGCACGTGGGCCTGGGCGGAAATGACCGCCATCGGCGTGCGCAGTTCATGCGCGGCGTCCTGCACAAAGCCATGTTCGCGCGCGATCTTCTCGCGCAGCTGCGCAAGGAAACGGTCCAGCGCGCCCACCAGCGGCTTGAGTTCCACATACGCCGGATCGACGCCGGTGGGCGACATGTCGTCGGTGCCGCGCGCGGCGATCAGTTCACTCAGTTGCCGCAGCGGGCGCATGCCGCGCGACACCGCGAGCCAGACCGGCAGCAGGAAGCACGGAAACGCAATGAGCAGGTAAACGACCAGGTCGCGCCCGAGCGTCAGCAGCAAAAAGGTATCGTCCACCCGCGATACGGCGAGCGCCACCGACCAGCGCCCTGCCCCGCCCTTGAACACCCGGAACGTGCGGCCATTGACCAAGGCCGTGACCAGCCTGCGCGGGTCGCCGGCGAGGCGCGCGGAACCGGCGGCGGGCGACAGGTACAGGCGCGTTCCATCCTGGTCGGTCAGCTCGATCAACATCACGACGGGAATGTCGTTGGCGCGGTAAAGCAGGTCGATCTGTTCCGACGTGGCGGCGGCGACGGCGCGCGCTTCTCCCGCATTGTCGAGCCGCGCCAGCGATGCGACCAGTCCCCGCCCAACATCCTCGACGCCCTTGTCTTGCGCCGCCTGGTCGTTGGCGCTGACGTACATCACCGCCAACAACAATAGCCAGGCGATGGCAAACGCCATCAACAACGAGAGGACCACGCGCCGGACCAGCGTGGGGCGCAAAAAATTCAGCATGGGACGAGCATGTAACCAACGCCGCGCACGGTGCGAATCCGGTGGCCGCCGATCTTGCCGCGCAGGTTATAGACATGCACGTCGATCGCGCCGAAGTTGACCGGCTCGCCGAGCGGCTCGAGGCGCTCGGACAGGGCGCTTTTCGACACCACGACGCCCGGTTCGCGCGCCAGTTCGAGCAGCAGCTGGAATTCGCGGCGCGACAGGTCGACGGGACTTCCCGCCAGCCGCGCCAGATGCGCCTTCGGCTCGATTTCCAGCTCGCCGACGGTCCACACCTGCCTGGACTGCTGCGCATAACGCCGCAGCACGGCGCGCATGCGCGAGGCCAGTTCCACCGTGGCGAACGGCTTGACGATGAAATCGTCCGCGCCGCCGTCGAGCCCCGCCAGGCGCTCTTCCAATGCGGCGCGCGCGGTCATGATGATGACGGGGATGGCCACGCCCTCGCCGCGCCAGCGGGTCAGCAGCGCTTGCCCGTCGCCGTCCGGCAGCGACAGGTCGAGCAGGATGCAGGCGTAATGCAGGCCCTCGAAGGTGCGCGGCGCGTCACCGGCGCGGCGCAGCCACTCGCTGCTGAAGCCTTCCAGCTTGAGCGCCTTTTGCAGGGCTCGACCGAGGTCGAGATCGTCTTCAATGATCAGTATGTGCATGGCGCATTATAGGTGCCCCAATCTTAAGAATTGGAAAAGACAGCGCTTGCAATAATGGCGCCTTCTGATGATCTGACGAAGGAATCGCATGACACTGTTATCGTATCTACCCGCAGCAACCCAGTCGGTGTCGGGCATCGCCATGCTCGCCATGCTGGCCGGATGTGGTGGCGGCGGCGCCGGCGAACCGGCCGCGAACGCCGGCAAGTCGCTCACTTGCGTCGCGCAGCATCCCGGCGCGTCGGTGCCCGAACTGCTTGCCTGCAGCGCCGACCTGAATGGCAGGATCGACGCCGCCATGAAACCCTTCATGGCCGCCAACGGCATCAGTGCGGCGACGGTGGCCGTCGCCAAGGATGGCGTCATGCTGGCCGAGCGTGGCTACGGGCACCGCGACAGCGCCCGCCAGCTTCCCCTGCCGGCCGACGCCATGTTCATCACCGCCAGCATCGTCAAGCCGGTCACCGCCGCGGCGATCCAGACCCTGGCGCGCGAGGGCGCACTGGCGCTCACCGACCATGTGTTTTGCAGCGGGACCAACGCACCATGCTGGCTGGCGCCCGCGCTGCTGGCGGCCGCGCCGGATGGCCGGGTGGCCTCGATCACGGTCGCGCAACTGCTGGAACATCAAGGCGGCTGGGATGCCGCCATCAGCGGCGACCCGATGGTGTCCGAATTCGACATCGGGCAGTCGCTCGGCTTGCGCGCGCCGCCGCGACAGGACGACATCATCCGCTTCGTCCTGCGCGGGCAGCTCGATTTCGCCCCCGGCACACGCACCGCGTATTCGAATTTTGGCTATCTGTTACTGGGCCAGATCATCGAAAAAGCGTCAAGGGTGGGCTACATACCCTATGTTCAAGACAAGATCATGGGGCCGCTCGGTGTGCCGAAGGCCGACTTCGAGGGCATGCGCTCCTTGCTGCGCGACCGTCACCCGCGCGAACCGGATTACATCACGACGGTGACGGCGCCGAGCGTCTTCGTCCCCGGCACCACCGTGCTGGCGCTCGACGGCGCCATCCGCGCCGACAACTGGTTCGCGACCGGTTCGACCATCACCACCGCCAGGGCGATGGCGCTGTTCGCGGCCCACTACCGCATTCCGGACGGGGTGCCGCTGGCCGGCGCGAAAAACAATGGTGGTTTCAGCGGCGCCGATCCCGGCGTGGCAACCGTGCTGCGCCAACTGCCGTCGGGCGTCAGCTACGCCGTCATGATGAACAAGCTGGACGAGGCCCATCCGTCGGGCGAGGCCTCGTACCAGATGCAGGCGCTGCGGCGGATCGAGGCGGCCCTGAGCGACGCGGGCCTGTAAAAGCCATCAGCTAGCCAGCGCTGCGCTGGTAAAACCCTTCCAGCTCGCTGCTGACCAGCGCCTGCCCATGCTCGATCACGTAATCCTGGAAGGCCGCCGCCACCTTCGGAATCGGCTGGCCGGCCAGGTGCATCACCTGCCAGTCGGCGTCGACCGGATTGCCCTTGAGCGGCAGCATGCGCAGCAAGCCCGACTTGAATTCGAGCGCGCACGCGTGTACCGATAAGAAGCCCACCC
This sequence comes from Massilia genomosp. 1, assembly GCF_011682185.1. Classification (NCBI taxonomy): domain Bacteria; kingdom Pseudomonadati; phylum Pseudomonadota; class Betaproteobacteria; order Burkholderiales; family Oxalobacteraceae; genus Massilia; species Massilia genomosp. 1. The sequence goes on along the minus strand of NZ_WHJF01000104.1, from coordinate 18,982 downwards.
CCAGCCCGGCCGACACCATGCGCTTGATCGCCTCGTTGGAGGAGACTTCGGAACCGAAATTGAGCGCGTGCCCGCCCTCCTTGAACAGGCGCTCGACGGCGGTGCGGGTACCCGAACCACGTTCGCGCACCAGCAGGTTGGCGCCCACCACATCGGCCAGGGTCAGTTTGCGCTTCTTCATCAAGGGATGCGCGGCGCTGGCCACGAAACCCATCGGATGACGCGCAAAGCGCGCCGCGTTGGTGCGCAGTTCGCGCGGCGGCGTGCCCATGATGGCCACGTCGATCTCCTGGCGCGCCAGCATGTTGACGATTTCGACCCGGTTGCCCACCTGGAGCTTGAGGCGCACGTCGGGCCGCTCGAGCGTGAACGGCACCAGCAGCGGCGGCAGCAAATGTTCGGCCGTGGTGACTGCGCCGATGCGCAGCGTGCCGCTGGTGACGCCATGCAGCGCCGCCAGCTCGTCGCCGGCATGCTCCCACAGGCGCAGGATGCGCTCGGCGAAGTCCGCCATCACCTCGCCGGCCGCCGTCAGTTGAATGCCGCGCCCGTCCTTGCGCGTGAGCGCGACGCCGGTGATGTTTTCCAGCGTGCGCAGTTGCAGCGATACCGCCGGCTGCGTCACGTGCATGGCCTCCGCCGCCTTCGACACGCTCTCGTGACGGGCCACGAGGACCAGGGACTGGAGCTGGCGAAAGCTGGCGTGATACATAAGCTATTCCCTATCGATTCGTGAATGACGCGACAAACCCTGTGCGGCCACGCCATGATAGACCAGTTGGCAGGTCCAGGTTCAGAACGCGTAGTTCACGGTGACGGCCAGCAGCGGCGACGTCTTGCGCTTGGCCAGCGGACTGTCGGCGGCGTCGCCCAGCAGGCTGACCACGCCGACCATCGAGTTGACCGACCAATGTTTGCCGAACTTGCGCTGCGCGTTCAGCCCCAGGTTCACGTGCGAGAAACCGGCCTTGGTGGTGTAGCTTTTGTAGCCGGACGTCAGGCTCTGGGCCGCGGTCACGCCATAGAACGCCTGCATGTTCTTTTTGTCGCTGTAGGTAGCCGAGGCGAACATCCCCAACTGGTAAACGTCGTTCTTGAACAACGGTGCCTGCGCACCCAATTCATACGTATTGCCACGTTCGCGGTGGGACAGGGCCATCATGGCGCGCATGCCGACGCCGATGCCGCCGTCGAACTCATAGCCGACCCCGAACGCGCCAATCGCCGACGACTTGATCTCGCCCATGCCCTTGAGCGCATCGGAGCCTCTGGAGAGCCCGTGATCGCGTTCGCCGCGGCTGCCGGCAACGCCCAGGGCGCCGCTCAGGGCGACCTGGCCGACCTTGGTCTTGTAACCGATGCCGCTCGCGGTGCTGGCGAAAAAGCCGCTGGCGTGCTGATAGTCGGCCACGATCACCGGCACCGCGCGGCGCTTGTCGCCGCCCAGGTATTCGGGCACCACGGCCACGCCCAGCCCCACGGTCATGGTCGACTCGCCAGCCGGGGTGTCGGCCACCAGTTTTTGGGCGTGAACGGCCGGTGCGAGAGCGCTGAGCAGGAGAACGGCGGCGGCGGATAAACGTGACATGTGATGATCCTTGAGAGTGAAATTGGGTGGCGTTTGCTCGGAATGTTGAAACGACGGGCCGGAGTGTCGCAACGATTCCGGCGCAGCACCACCGAATCCTCCCGCGTACCGGAAACCGGCCTGTAACGTAGCGTCAAAGGATACTTTCGGCCACGGCAGGCGATACCGGCGGCGCAGCTGTCCATGCATATGTATTAGCCTGAACTTATGGATATGCGTGAATCTCTGATTTTTCTTTTGTGTCGCCGCACTCTATATTGACAGCTGGTCAACGCCCTTTCACATCGCGACACCTACAGGAGGAGACACTATGGAAACCATCGTCATCGTCGGCGGCGGCGCCGGAGGACTGGAGCTGGCGACCCGGCTCGGCAACAGCGCGGCGAAAACCGGGCGCGCGCGCGTCGTGCTGGTCGACCGCTGGCCGACCCATTTCTGGAAGCCCCTGTTGCACACGGTCGCCTCGGGCAAGCACGATCCGCAAGTGATGGCGATCGACTACGCCGCCCAGGCGGCCGAACATGGCTTCGAATTCGCGCGCGGCGAAGTGCTGGGCGTGGACCGCGAGGCGCGCAGGGTGGCACTGGCGCCGTGGATCGCCGACGACGGCGCCGAAGTGCTGCCGGCGCGCTCGATCGGCTACGACAAACTGGTGCTGGCACTGGGATCGGTGACCAACTTCTTCGGCGTGCCGGGCGCCGGGCAGCACGTGCTGACCCTGGACGACGTGGCGCAGGCCGAAACGTTCCGCCAGCGCTTCATCGACGGCTGCATCCAGGCCAGCGCGCGCCAGGCGGCCGGAGCGCAAGAGCCCGGCATCGACATCGTGATCGTCGGCGGCGGCGCCACCGGGGTGGAACTGGCGGCCGAATTGAGCCACAGCGCACGCGCGCTGGCCAGGTACAACGTGCATGCGATGGACCCTGTGCGGCATGTGCGCATCCGCATCCTGGAACGCGGCCCGCTGCTGCTGCCGCACCTGCACCAGCGCCTGTCCAAGCGCGCCGCGCGCCACCTGCGCGCGCTGGGCATCAAGGTACTGCTCGATACCGCCGTGGCGCGGGTCGATGCCGGCGCGGTCATCGACACCGACGGCGGCATCTATCCCTCGGCGATTACCTTGTGGGCCGCCGGCGTGCAAGCGCCAGCGCTGTGCGCCACGCTCGGCCTGGGCACCAATCGCCTGCGCCAGATTGCGGTGGGGCCGTCGCTCCAGGCGCTCGACGATGCCAACGTGTATGCGATCGGCGACTGCGCCAATGTGCTCTGCCCGATCCTCGGCAAGGTGCCGCCGCGCGCGCAGGCGGCGCACCAGCAAGCCTTGTACCTGGCGCAGGTGCTGGGCCAGGCGTCGCCCTTGGACGCGCCGTTTGCCTACCGCGACTACGGCTCGCTGGTGTCGCTCGGGCCGCTGGCGGCGGTGGGCGTGCTCACCCACTCGTCGGGACGAAAATACGCGGTCGGCGGCGCGCTGGCGCGCCTCCTGTATAGCCTGATGTACCGCAAGCACCAGGTGGCGCTGCACGGCGTGGTGCGCATGTCGGCGCAGACGGTGGCCGACTGGATTCGCGAAAAGCTCTCGCCCTCGGTCAGGCTGCACTGAGCGGCAGCGACGCCCTTCGACTGTCGCGCGTGCGTTTCCGGCCACAAGAAGCCCGATTTTTCCGGTATGGGCCACCCGCACCCGCGTTGTCATGGTAGCATTTTTTTAGACGACAATTGCGGAGGCATGATGGCAAACAGACTGATTGGACCGGTGGCTGCACTGTTGGCGGCAACGCTGATGTGCGGCTGCGACACGATGACGCCCGACGAGTGCAAGTCGGCCAACTGGAGCGACATCGGCATGCGCGACGGCCTGGCCGGAAAGACCATGTCCACGCTTAACGAGCACGCCAAGTCCTGCTCCAAGGCCGGCACCGCGGTCGATTCGGCCAGCTACGTCGCGGGCCGGGAACGCGGCCTGCACACCTTTTGCCGGCTCGAGAACGCCGCGCCCCTTGGCCTGAACGGCAGCGCGTATGCCGGAGTATGTCCGGCGCCGCTCGACTTCGCATTCCGGCGCCGCCATGAAGCCGGCTACGCCGTGTACGCCCTGCGCAGCCAGATCAGTGGCTTGGACAGCCGCAGCGAGCGTTTGCAGCGCCGCCTGCACGACGCCGACAAGGACGAATCGAAGCAACTGGCGGCCAGCGACAAGGACGATGAGCGCAAGCGCATTCGCAAGGAGTTCGACCAGCGCCGGCGCGATATACGCAATGAATTGCGCGATATCGACCGCAGCACGCAAAGCACGCGCGACGCCTTGCGCTCGGCCGAATACGCGCTCGACTCCCTGCGCTGAGAAGATCACGCGGCGCGCCGCATTTGGCGCCGTCCCGCTGCATTTCGCGCCAATCTCCCGCATTTCGTCGCAAGCTTCTCCGCTCCGGCCGCGTTGTCGATAGAGTCACTTCATCGCAACCACACACCCACCGGAGAACACCATGCGCCACCTGCTCACCACCGCCTTCTGCGCTTGCGCCCTGCTGACCGCCTCCCTGGCCGGCGCCGCCACCCTTACCATCCGCATCGACGAGGTGCGCAGCGGCGACGGCACCGTGCAGGTCGCCCTGTACGACTCGGCCGGCACCTTCCTTAAAAAATCGGTCGGCGCGACTGCCGAACAAGCCGTCGAGGGCAGCACCACCGTCATCGTCAAGGACCTGCCAGAAGGCGACTACGCCTACGCCATCTTCCACGATGCCAACGGCAATGGCAAAATGGACACCAACATGATGGGCATTCCGACCGAGGACTATGCATTCAGTAACAACGCCCTCGGTAAAATGGGGCCGCCGAAGTTCGTCGATGCCAGATTCACCCTGTCGGCGGCTGGCCTGAACACCACCGTCAGCCTGAAAAACTAAGCCGGAGAACACCATGATACGCCGCACCTTCCTCACTTCCGCCGCCAGCCTGGCCGCGCTCGGCCTCGTTCCCGGCAGCGCCCTGGCCGATGCCGCCACCTACCAGCGCTTCCACGCGGCGTGGAAGCGCGACCCCACCCTGGCGGTGTACGCCGACACCGTGGGCCGGCAGTCCGGCGCGGCGCGGGTCTGGGGCCGCATCCCGCAAGACCTGAACGGCGTGTTCTTTCGCAATGGCCCTGGGCGTTTCGAGCTGGGCGGCGAGCGCCATCACCACTGGTTCGACGGCGACGGCTTCGCCCAGCGCTGGCAGATCGCCGACGGCAAGGTAAGCCACATCGGCAAATTCGTCGAGACCGAGCGCTTTGGCGAAGAAAACGCCGCCGGCCAGTTTCTCTACCCCTCCTTCGGCACCTGGGTCGGGCGGCGCGGCGTGAAGAGCAACGACACCATGAACGCCGCCAACACCAACCTGCTGCCGTTCAACGGCCGCCTGTACGCCCTGTGGGAAGGCGGCTCGGCCACCGAGGTCGATCCGGCCACCCTGGCCACGGTCGGCATCAAGACCTGGAACGAGGACATGAAGTCGATGCCGTTTTCGGCCCATCCCAAGATCGATCCGTATGGCGGCATGTGGAATTTCGGCGCCCTCCCCGGCGGCGACCGGCTGGCCCTGTACCGCATCGGCGCCAACGGCCAGGTGCTCAAGAGCGCCATGGTCAAGGTGCCGCAACTGGCGATGGTGCATGACTTCGTGGTCAGCGCCCAGCACCTCATTTTCCTGGTTCCGCCGTACGACGTGGTGCCTGCCGAAGGCCAGAGCTTCGCCGAGCAGCATCACTGGGCCGGCAGCGGCGCCGCAGCGCGCCCGGTGCGGGTGGTGGTGGTGTCCAAGGCGAGCATGGAAGTGCGCCAGGTGTTCGAACTGCCGCCGCACATGGTTTTCCATTTCGGGAACGCGTTTGACGACGGCGCCACCACCCGCTTCGACGTGGTGCTGCACCAGGGCGACGCGCTGCACGAGGTCGGCCTCGTGATGCACGGCGAACGCCAGAAGAACACGCCCACGCGCGGCTTCGCGGCCCAGGTCACGCTCGATTACGCGAGCGGCCGTGCGACGACGGCGCGCTTGTTCGGCGCCAGCGAATTCCCGCGCGTGATGCCGCAGGTGGTATCGGCCCGCCACCGCCAGCTTGCCCTGTTAAGCAGCTCGGCGCGCAACGCCGACATTGTGCTCGACACCGTCAACCTGGTCGGCACCGACACCGGCAAGGCGGACAGCTACCGTTTCGACGCCGGCTGGCAGGTGGAAGAACACGTGCTGGTCGCGCGCGCCAACGCCCGCTCCGAAACCGACGGCTACCTGGTCGGCGTGGCGCAGGACACCAAGCGCGGGCAAACCGTGATGACCGTGTTCGACGCCGCCCGCGTCAAGGCCGGTCCGCTGGCCCTGGCGCGCCTGCCCTACCGCGCTCCGCACTGCTTCCACGGCAATTTTCTGGCATCTTGATGAACACGATCGAACTTCCCGCGCACACGTCCACGCATCCGCTCGACGCCATTCCGCTGTTCCGGCGCTGGCCTTGTTCGCCGTGGCGCGATGTGCTCTATACCGGCATCTGGAACTGCATGATCGCCATCTTCCTGACGGCGGCGAACATGCTGTTCAGGGGCGAGCGCCATGGCTTCCCGGCCTTTTTCGGGCCGACGCTGGTGATCTCGAACATGGTCGGCTACCTGATTCACGCGGTGCTGAGCGGCGGCGACTATGTCCTGCGCGGCTGGCCATCGCGGCTGGCCGGGCTGCCGCGCGTGCTGTACTTCGTGATCACCGTGAGCCTGTGCGTGGTCGCCGGCATCGTGATCGGCAACGGCCTGCTCAAGGGCGTCAATCCGCTGCGCTACCTGAGCGGCGGCGTGGACCTGGCGCCGCTGCTGCCGTTCGCCCTGTTCGCGGCGCTGATCATGGTCGTGGTGCTGGTCAGCGGCGAGCGCCGCATCGCAACCGAAACCCTGGCCGCGCGCCAGCGCGAACAAATCGCCAGCGCCGCCCAGCTGCTGGCCGAAGCGCGCCTGCGCGCGCTGCAGGCCCAGATCGAACCGCATTTTTTATACAACACCCTGGCCAACGTGGTCGGCATGATCGAGCCCCATCCCGCCCAGGCGCGCCACATGCTCGAACGCTTCATCGACTACCTGCGCGCCAGCCTGGCGGCCAGCCGCGCCGACCAGGCCACGCTGGGCGCGGAACTCGACCTGGTGGCCGCCTACCTCGACGTCCTGGCGGTGCGCATGGGCGCGCGCCTGTCGTACCGGATCGAGGCGGACGGCTGCCGCGACATCGCCATGCCGCCCATGCTGCTGCAACCGGTGGTCGAAAACGCCGTTGCGCACGGGCTCGAACCGAAGGTCGAGGGCGGGCGCATCCTCATCCGCGCCACCTGCCGCGATGGCCTGCTGTGCATCGAAGTGAGCGACACCGGCGCGGGACTGGGCAACTCGCCGCCCAAGCCGGGCGGCGGGGTCGGGCTATCGAACCTGCGTGCGCGCCTGCGCAGTGTGTATGGCGCTTCGGCTCAGGTACAATTGCTCGAAAATGAACCCTGCGGGATAACCGTACGCCTGCTGATGCCACTGAAAGAGACGCCGCCATCGACCATCCACGCGCCCTGATAGCGGACGACGAACCGCACCTGCTCGACTACCTGCAAACGCAGCTGGCCATGGCCTGGCCGCAACTGCGCATCGTCGGCAAGGCCGGCAACGGCATTGAAGCGCTGCGCCTGATTGACGAACTGGCGCCCGACGTGGTCTTCCTCGACATCCAGATGCCCGGCCTGAACGGCCTCGATCTGGCGCAGCGCCTGGCGAGCGACGGCAAGGCGCCGCACATCGTTTTTGTGACCGCCCATCACGAGTACGCGGTGGACGCCTTCGAGCACGCGGCGCTCGACTACCTGCTCAAACCGACCACGGTCGAGCGCCTGGCCAAGACCGTCGCCAAGCTCAAACTGGCGCTGCGCGCGCCGGCGCCGGCGGTGGCGCCCGACGCCTTGCGCGCGCTGCTGCAGCAACTGGCCGCGCCCGTGCCCCCCGCCGCCACGCCCGCCGCCGCGCCCCTGCAATGGATCCGCGCCGCGCATGGCGACGAGACGCGCCTGATCGCCATCGACGAAGTGATCTACTTCCAGAGCAACGACAAATACACCAGCGTGTTTTTGCAGGAAGGCGAATGCCTGATCCGCACGCCGCTGAGCAAACTGCGCGAGCAGCTCGACGAAGCGCGCTTCTGGCAGATTCACCGCAGCGTGATTGTCGCCGCCAAATCGGTGGCCGGCACGCATACCGACTTCCGCGGGCGCCTCGTGGTCAAGCTCAAGGAGCGGCGCGAGCAGCTCACCGTCAGCCGCAATTACGCCGAGCAGTTCAAGCAGATGTAAGCCACACTCCGGTGTCAGGTCTGACATTCGGACACGAGCTCTACTACACGGCGGTGTCAGGTCTGACATTCGGACACGGGCTCTACTACACCGCGGTGTCAGGTCTGACATTCCCTCACTGTCAGGCATGACACCAGTCCGATGGTTTCGATTCTGGCTGAGTCCGTGTCCGAATGTCAGACCTGACACCAGCGGGGCGGGCTGAGTCCGTGTCCGAATGTCAGACCTGACACCAGCGGGGAACACTAGCGGGGACCCGCCGGATACCAGCCGAGGGTGTCTAGGAATCGCGCGCGGCGAAGACTTCCTTGGCCGCGAACAGGCCGTTGAGCGCCGCCGGGAAGCCGGCGTACAAGGCCATCTGCATCATCACCTCGACCACCTCTTCGCGCGTGCAGCCGACATTGAGCGCGCCGTGGATATGTACCCGCAGTTGCGGCGTCGCCGTGCCCAGCGCGCACAGGGCGGCGATGGTGGCAATCTCGCGCAAGCGCAGGTCCAGGGCTGGACGCGAGTAGATGTCGCCGAAACCAAATTCAATCAGCAGGCGACCAAAATCGGGCGCGATGCCGGCCAGGCTGGCGATCACTTTTTCGCCCTGTTCACCATCGATTTCCCGCAGCTTGTCCCAGCCGCGCGTGTAGCGCTCGTTGTCCATCGTGTTCTCCTTGTTGTGGTTGACGGAGCCACTGTGGGGCCGCGCGCCGCGAGGGTCCAATACCGTTTCGGTGATACTTTTTAGGTATCGAAAAGCGAGCATGGCCGTAAGCCGGACTTCCTCACGCGCATTGTGTAAAATGCAAGGAGAAACCCTTTCAATGTCGCCACCAGGAGTCAGCACCGCATGAAGATACGCCGCGCTTTGCCTTTTCAACGCTGGTTTCCAGCGAACGTCTCCTGCATGCGCGCATGGCCGGCCCTGATCGTCGCACTGTGCGCCGGATGCGCGCATACAAGCAGGCCGCCAGGCCAGCCGGTGGCCGCGCAATTGCAAGAACTGCGCACGCACCTGACAAAAGCCGTGCTCTATATCGGTCCGACCGGCTGGTCGTTCAACACCGCACAAAAGGAAGAAGATTTGCCTACCATCTCGTGCGAATACATCCTGACCACGCCCGCTGCCTTGTCGACGCTGATGGATATTCTCGATCGCGCCAGGTTCGCGCAGGAGAACCCACCGACGATGCTCAATGCGCGCATCGGTATCTATCTTCACCAGGATAACGGCGCGATATCGAAACTCATTCTCTCCAATGGGTTTCGGGATGAGGGTGCGCACGGCGTTTACGACCACGGGACCAACGTTGTTTCCAGTCTCGCGTTCCCGAAAGAGTTGCGCGCTTTTGCCATGACCCAGCAACAGACCAAGCCAAACTGGTATTGCGACGGCGAGAAAAAAGGCGCCGCAGCACGTGAACCGGCACCCGGCAACCAGCCGCACTGAAAAGAAGAAAACGATGAACGCCGCCTTCGCGCCGCAGTTGCGCAGCGCCGGCGCGCCGCGCCTGACGCTCAGTCGGTACCGACAACCGGGAGGCCGAGGAACTTCTGCAGGTCGACCACGCGCGGTCCGACCTGCTCGATAGCGTCGGCCAGGCGCGCGCGCGGAACGCCGAACTGTTCGGTCCAGTATGCAAGTTCGGCCTCCACATTGACGTTGATGCGGTCGTAGTCTTGCGGGTTCGGTTCGAGCGGATTGTCTGACATGGTGTTTTTCTCCAGAATGGCGCGGGAAGTGCGCCCGTGTTCGCACAGCTTGCCAGCGCGCCGCGCCGCGCTCCGTTCGATGACGCACGCAGGGCGTCTCCCGTCGCCTCGCACGCAGGGCGTCGCCCGCCCCCTCGCACGCAAGCCGGGCACGCGGAGTAAGGGAGTAAGATAGCGCCCACCTCACGCCGCCCCGATCGATCATGCACCGCCTCCCCGCGCTTTTGCTCACCGTGTTTTTGCTCACCTGTTTCGCCCTGACGCTCAGGATGGACAGCGGCGCCGGCGGTGCGCGGCCGGTCCATCCGGCGCTGGCCGCCCTGCCCGCCGAGCTGGTATGGGCGTGGGAGCGGCCGGAAGACTTGCGCTGGCTGGCGCCGGACATCGGCGTGGCCTATGTGGCGTCCTCCGTGCTGCTGCAGGGCGACGAGACCCGGGTGTACCGGCGCGCCAGCGCCCTGCTGCTCGCACCCGGCGCGCCGCGCGTGCCGGTGCTGCATGTGGATATGTCGTGGCGCCGCCCGCCCGCGCTCAGCGAGGCCCAGGGCCGGCGCGTGGCCGAGGAATTGCTGCGCCTGGCCGCCCAGGCCAACCGCAAGGTGGTGCAGCTCGACTTCGAGGTGCGTCGCTCGCAGCGCCCTTTCCTGGCGCGCACCATCGGCGCCATCCGCGCGCGCCTCGATCCATCCATCGCGCTGTCGGTCACGGCGCTGGCGTCGTGGTGCCTGGACGATTACTGGCTGCACGACATCGCCGCCGACGAAGTGGTGCCGATGGCCTTTCGCATGGGCCAGGCGCAGCACGCCCTGCGCGCGCGCCTGCTGCAACAGCGCGGCTTTACGCGTGCGCGTTGCGGCGCGGCGATCGGCTTTTCCACCGACGAGCCAATGATGGCGGTGCGCGAAGGCCGCCGCTACTATTTTTCCCCGCAAGCCTGGAGCGCCGCGCGCTGGCAGGCGCTGCGCGAGACTCCCCGTTCAACCATTCCATCGAGACTTTGATTATGCGTCTTTCCCGCACCTGTTCCCTGCTCGCCTCCGCCTTGCTGTGGATCTCCGCCGCGCCGGCCTCGGCCAGCGGCGGCGACTTTTACCAGACCAGCCGCTTCGCCTCCGAATTCCAGCCCGCCAACGCCGCGCTGTTCGCCGCCGGCAATCTGGGCGTCTTGCCGGGCAGTTACTGGCGCGTGTACCACTACCTGGCTTACCAGGCCGCGCGTGGCCGCCCGCTGAGCAAGCAGCAGGTGGCGGCGCTGCACATCGATTCCTGGCACGTGGGTACGACCAGCGCGTGGAATGGCCTGGACCCCGATGGTGACGGCCCGTCGAGCTGGCTGGCCGCGCGCGCGCCGCTGGCGGCGCAACTGGCGCTGCCGGTCGAGATGGAGATCGATGTCACGGCCGTTGCCGCGCACGGCGACCCGTATCTGAATTGCCATCCGGACGCTTTCAAGCAGGCCGGCCTGACCCTGGCCGCGCGCGCCGGGCTCGCCGCCGGCGGCAAGCCGGACGCCTGGTTCAAGCTGTGGCTGCAAGGCCAGGATGCGGTGTTCGCCAACTGCGCCGAGCCGCGCCACGACTGGGACAAGCCGGTGCCGAAACGCGTGGTCAAGCTACCGCCGCCGCTGCCGTCCGACGCCCCCGCCTGGCTGCGCCACGACCATGCCTACCAGAGCGCCGCCGCCAATTTTTACGCGCGCAATGTCGATCAGGCGCGCAGCCAGTTCCAGCAGATTGCGCGTGAGCCGACCTCGCCGTGGCAAGCCCTGGCGCCCTACCTTGCGGCGCGCACCCTGATCCGCAAGGCCACGCTGCAATTCCCGCTGGGCGAGCAGCCGGCGGCGCGCGAGCGCCTGGACGCGCTGGCGCAAGCGAAGCGGGAGCTCGACGCGCTGGCGCAAACGTCGGCCCCGGCCAGGCAGATGGCGACCCTGGTCGAGGCCCGCCTGGACCCGGCCGCGCGCCTGGCCGCGCTGGCGCGCGCGCTCGAGAAAGAGCCGTTCGGTCCCGACACCGCGCGCATGCTGAGCGACTACCTGGTGCTGATGGACAAGCTGCCGCGCAGTGTCACCTTGGCCGCCAGGGAACCGATGACGGCGTGGATCGCCAGCATGCAGGCCGACGCGGTGCTCGATCAATGGTCGTCCGAGCGGGGCGAACTGTTGCAGGCGCAACGGATGGCCGCGCTCGACACCCTGCGCAAGAGCTGGCTCAAGCAGGCCGACCCGATCTGGCTGGCGCCGTTGCTGAGCCTGGCCCGTTCGAACGAGCTGAGCGCGGCTGAACGCACGGCCGCGTCGGCCATGCCGGCCAGCCATCCGCTGTACCAGACCGTGCAATACCACCTGGCGCGCCTGGCGCTGGCCGAACGCCAGGGCGAACGCGCCGACCACGATATCGACCGCCTGCTCGCGGCCCAGGGCAAGCAGATGTCGGCGGCCACCAGCAACCGCTTCCTGGCGCTGAAGATGCTCTCGGCCGGCACGCTCGATGCGTTCTTGACGGCGGCGCCGCGCCGCATCGATCAGGTCGAGCGCGGCGAAGAAATCGACGCGGTCCCGGTCAAGGCGGACCAGCAGGCCACCGACGACGATTTCGACGTCGCCGTCTGGCGCCATCTGCCGATGGCCGAACTGAAGGTGCTGCGCGCGCACCGGCTGCTGCCGCCGGCCTGGAAAGCGAAGCTGGAAGAAGGCATGCTGGCGCGCGCCCTGAGCGCGGGCGACGAGGAAACTGCGCTGAGCCTGCTCGATGCGGTCGCCAAGACGCGCAAGAGCACCGCGCATTTGTACCAGCGCTACCGCAAGGCGGCCAGCGGCGCCGGGCGCAAGCTGGCTGGCGCGCTGATCCTGGTCAACACGCCGGAATTGCATCCCGCCTTGTTCGACAAGGAAGAGAAAAAGCGCTACTGGGGTTGCAAAAAGGAGTGGGGCGACGGCCCGGTGGTGGTGCGCCAGGGAGCGCCGGCCCCGCGCTTTTTAAGCGCGCAGCAGACCCTGGAGGCGGCCAAGGAGCAGGCGGCGATGCTGCGCCTGCCCCTGCGCAGCGAGTTCCTCGCGCCCACCCTGCTGTCATGGGCGCGCACAAGGCCGGCCGATGAAGAAGCGCCGAAAGCGCTGCACTTGCTGGTCGCGTCCACGCGCATGGAGTGCCCGTACGGCAGCGAGGTGCCTGAAGCGGAGCAGTTGCGTACACGCTACTCGCGCGAGGCGTATGAAGTGGTCCACAAATACTATCCGGCGAGTAAATGGACCAAGGCCACCAAGTACTTCTATTGAGCCCTGGTCCGGCCACAGCGCTTACGAGGTAAAGTCGCCACCGGCGGTGCTGAAATGGATATTGGCCTCGCTGGTGAAGCGCACCAGGATGGAGACGCCAATGCCCCAAAATACCGGTCCGCCGCCGCCGGCCCAGGTGTTCGATGCATCGATGCCGCCGCCATGGTTGCCGGTCAGGTTCAAGCCATCATAATTGCGGATCCGGTTAGGACCGTCCCAGATATGGGCCGCTTCCACCCGCGCGCCGGGGCTGGCGTTGTACAGGACGAACACGCGGTCCAGCTTCACCCGCTTGCCGTCGGTGATCACCGGGGTGGGAATGGCGAAGTGAAACCAGTTGGTCTGGTTGGCCGCGCCGCGGAAGGTGCTGCCCCAGCCGACGCGCAGCCCGGTCACATCGGTCCAGGGTATGCCATTGACCAGGCGCAAACGTGTGTTGCCGGGAATTTCGACCTGGGCGACGTAGCCAGGGACCCACATTGCTTGCAGTGCCATTTTAGTTCTCCTCATACACGTTCAAGGGGACAGGCAGGCACGCGCGCTGGCGTCCTGGACCTGAACCCAGCGTACGGGAGCCGATGCGGCCCTTGTTTGGCCAGTGTCAGCGCGCCGCCTGTGCCAGCACAGAGGCGGCGCCACATGCCGGGAGGCATAGTCAGTCGCTGCGGGACAGTTCCCCGCGCAACTGCATCAGCAGTTCGCCCAGGCGGTTCTTGCCTTTGCCGTTCGGGCCGATGCCCCAGTAACTGTCGTAGGGCGAGTCCTCGATGAGGCGTTTCTTGCCGGTGCCGAGCAGCAGCGCGCGCAGTGCGGGGTCCTGGAATTTCTGGCGCAAGCCGCGCAGCATGATGCTTTCTTTCACTTCATCCCAGTCGCGCCGGATCGGGGTGGCGCGGCTCTGGCCGAGGTCCTTGGCTTGTTTGGGCGAGCCGCACCCGAGGATGCGCTCGAACTGGGCGCTGCCTTCGAATTTCATGGCCTGGAAATAGTGCTCCATCGTGCGCCAGGCATGGCCGTCGAGCGAAAACGCACTGCTGGCGAAGTTGGACAAGGCCGCGTAACGACCGTCCTTGCCGAAAAAATAGATGTCTTTCGCCATTGCCCGGCCACAAAAATGTTATTGGATCAATAGTATAGTCCGTGCAGTTCCGAGCACTCCCTCAAAATTTCTTTTTGGCATTATCGGTGCTCATCACCTAAGATACTGGCTTACCGGAATGAAGAAAGAAGTGCGCCGTGGACCAAGCGAAGACCGACCTGCAAGGCGTGAGAGGCTGGCTGATTGTAGTGGGATTGATCGTGGTGATCGGGCCGCTGTATATGCTGGCCGTGATGCCGAAAATGCTCAAGGACTTCTTTTACGGAGAACCATGGGCCGCCATTAACGCGCCGGGCAGCGTTGTGCATTGGGGATGGAAGCCCCTGGTGTTGCTCGAAGTATCCTTCGGCATTGCCGCCTTCATCGGATCGATCGTGCTGTTTTGCCAGTTCTTCGGCAAACAACGCGGCTTTCCCAGATTGTTCATTGCAACGCAAATACTGTCGATCCTCTTCTATTTCGGCTATACGATCGCCCTGCACCTGATGCTGCCCGGCCGCCCCCTGCTCGACACGGACTCTATCGTTGCGCTCTTGCAAACGGTGGTGCCGCCGCTGATATGGATACCCTATATGCTCAAGTCCGAGCGGATCAAACAGACGTTCGTGGAATAGTTTTCAAAGGAGTGGTACATGCCCTTATTCGACTTGCCCGGCCTTGCCGGCGCACTGCCGGCGGCGTGGCAATCGCAGGTGCTGGGCCAGGTCGGCCCGGCCAGGGTCAAGCTGCTCAGGATGGACGCGCTGGCCTATGGCGAGGAAACGCACGACTATAACGAGGCGCTGCTGGTGGCGACGGGGCGCATGCTGCTGGACGTGGCGGGGGCGGCTGTGACGGTCGAGGCCGGCAGCATGTACCTGGTCGAGGCGGGAACGCCGCACGCCGTACTGGCGGGCAGCCACGGCAGCCTGGTGATCGTCGATCTGTGAGCGGCCGCAGACCCTGGCCAAGTCAATCAGCGCGCCACCACGCCGCTGCGGCGCGCCCCACTTAGAGCCTATTCTTGCAGGCAAGGCGCCGCTTGCTGCCGGTCCCTCGGAAGCGGGGACGGCGTTGCTCGTCGTAGCATGGCTAGCCATGCGTCCTCCTCCCGCCTTGTCCGCGCTCCCGCTGGACCGGCATCCAGCTACGCGCCCTACAAGAATAGGCTCTTAAGGCAGCACCGCAGACCGGATTAGCGCGGCGGCAACGACTTGGCGTCGCTCATCAATCTCTGCGCGCGCTGCGCGTTGAGGTCGGCCACACAAGCGAGCCGGCTGATCTCGTGCGAGTTGCCGGCAGCGCCACCGGCGATTGTGAGCGATGGACGAAGGGAACGTCAGCCCGAATGCGTAGTCAATGATTGATCCACTCGTTCCAGCGAGGTTCATCATGACAGTAATAGCATCCGGGCTTACGAAGGTCATTGTAGGTTTTTCCGATCTGTTTTCCAAGCGTGCCTGGCCGCTGGTACAGATCCTGTTGACAGGCGCCATCCTGGCCGTTGGGTCGCGCACGGTCAGTGCCGTGCTGCGCGTCATGGGTTTGTCGCAGGAGCGGCAATGCCAGAAATATCATCGCGTACTCAATCGTGGTCGTGGCCGACAGCAGCTTCGCGGCGCTGGAACTGCTCGATGCGCTACGCCACAAGCTGTGCATCGTCACCCATTTGCGGCTTGACGCCGCTTTGTACGATCCGGCGCCCGAGCGAGCACCTGGCGCACGCGGCCGGCCACGGCGCAAGGGAGCGCGCCAGCCTACACTGAAAGAAAGAGCGACTTCCGAGGCCACTCATTGGCGCAGCGTGACGCTGTCACAATGGTACGGCCAGGGTGACAAGGCCGTCGAGATTGCCACTGGCACCGCCGCCTGGTACGCCAAGGACAGCCCCACCTTCTCCGACACCATCGCATTCGTGCGCCCTTCGCTGTGGCCCCTGCCGACACAAGAATCGATGAAAAAAACGAAAAAGAATTGGCCTGGAACGAGCAATCATAGTAAAGACGTGAACCTCGCGCCGCTACGCTCCGACTGTCCGCCGTGGCCTGGAATGCCTGGCCGGTTTGACGTGGACTGGGTGGCCAGTTTGTTCTGGACTGGGTGGCCACATTGCGACGAATACGCAAGCTATGTGCGGCGACGAACAGACTGTGCATGATTGCGCGCCTATCATGCGTCCATTATCGGTTAATGTCGTCAAAAAGGCGCGAGCGCGCCGCTGCGTCGGCTCTCGCGCGACGGCTGGGCAAAACTCTCTCCAAGGAAAACATGACAAAGGCATATTTAGTGGGAAGCGGCATCGCTTCCTTGAGCGCGGCACTCTACATGATTCGCGACGGCGACATGCGCGGTGCGGACATCACGATTTTCGAGTATTTCCACCAGCTCGGCGGCAGTCTCGACGCCGACGGCAACGCCAAGGACGGCTATCTGTGCCGCGGCACGCGCGGCTTCGATTACCGTGCGTATCCGTGCATGCAGAATGTGCTTGCATCGATCCCGGCGCTGGGCGCTCCCGGCAAGACGGTCAACGACGAGATCCACGCCTTCTGCGACCATTTCAGCATCGACACGAAGACCCGCTTGATGGCCGACGGCCAGGCGGTTCCTGTCGTTTCCTATGGCGTGAGCGCGCGCGACCAGCTGGCGATCACCCGCCTGTCGCTGGGCAGCGAGGCCTCGTTGAAGAACCGGCCGATCAGTGACTTCTTTTCGGAAGCGTTCTTCTCCTCCCCGTTCTGGTGGATGTTCTCGACCATCTTTGCATTCGGCCGCTGGCACAGCGCGCAGGAAATGCGCCGCTACCTGCACACCTTCATCCAGAACGTCCAGGACATGGATACCCTGCATTCGATCCGTTCGAGCGTGAGCAACAACCAGGACAGTATCGTGCGTCCGATGGTCGATTACTTGCGCAAGCAGGGGGTGAACTTCGTCATGGACACCGAAGTGATCGATCTGGCGTTTGCGCCGGATGCGTCCGAGACTGTCGTGCAGGCCATCGTTTGCATGCAAGCGGGCACGCGTGTCGAGATCCAGGTGGCGCCGGATGACAAGGTGCTGGTGACCTTGGGGTCGATCGCAGCGCCGCTCGATTCGGGCGCATGGAAGCTGTGGCACACCATCGCGCAGGGCCGCTCAGACTTCGGCATGCCGGCCGTGTTCACGTCCCAGACCGACAAGTCGACCATGACGACATGCACGATCACCTTGAACGACCTGGAAGTCTACGACATGCTCAGGGAGCGTTTCGGTCAAGAGCCTGATGTCAACCGGCTCACCACCTTCATCGATTCGCCCTGGAGCCTGTCGCTGATCGTGCCCAAGCAGCCTTGGTTCGCCGATCAGGGGCCCGACACCAAGGTGTTGTGGTGTTATGGCATCTGGCCCAAGGGAATCGGTAAGTTTGTGCCCAAGCGTATGGAAGATTGCAGCCCGGAAGAGATACTGACCGAACTGTTCTCGCTGCTGGGCTTGAGCGATATTCCACGCCTGGTGCAAAAGACCATCTGCCGCAAGTCAGTGCTCCCGGCCGGCCACGCGCAATTCCTGTGCCGCACCCCTGGCGACCGGCCCGAGGTCATTCCCGAGAAGTCGCGCAATCTCGCCTTTCTTGGGCAGTACGTGGAGAGCGAAGGCACCACCTATACCATGGAGTACTCGGTGCGCACGGCGCAGAAGGCGGTCTACCAGTTGCTCGATATCGAAAAGCCGATGACGTCGACCTACCATGGCATGGCCCACCCGGAGACCTTGTTGCGCGCCGCGCGCGCCTTCATGCGCTAAGTAAGTGTGCAGAAATTATTGTCATTTATAGCGAACAGAAGCGGGTGCCTGGCAAGGCGCCCGACGCGACGCAGTGCGAGCACTGCGAGCGAAGGGCAACGCCGTAGCGCGCCGGCTATGGAAGACAAAAATCACAGTTATTTATGGGCGGGTACTTAGCGGCGGGCAACGCAGCAAGGCTGCCGCTTATGGAAGCTGGAAATGACAAGAATTTATGCGCGCTTACTTAGCTCGACTTTGTCCAACTATCCCGCGTAGCAGACGGTTTCTGTCAGGCGCTCGTTTTTTCGGCCGCCTGGTACATTGGCGTGACGCCCAGCGCCGTCAAAAAACATGTCGTCAAGAACCGCGTCGTGCATCTTTCCTTCAGGTAAAGCAGTGTGTAAGTCGCTGCGGAATGCTGTCGCGAACCGGCCCTGATAAGTCGAGCTCGCTCAAGGCGTCCGGCAGCGGCCCACCATCACGTCTTCGAGCAAAGTTCGCTTCTGCGCCGGCACCGTTCACGTCGCTGTCGTATTCATCGGAGCAGGAACGCAGGCCGTCACGACGATCGGGGTATCAGAAATTTGGCGTCTCTGGTCAATCTGGCCGCGCGCTGCGTATTCAGATCGGCCACGCAAGCTAACCGGCTAATCTCATGCGAGTTGCCCGCAGCACCACCGACGAGCGACGTCGCATAGCCACATTCCGATTCACGATAACGGACGAAAACGATATTGGCTTGTTTCAGTTTCGCCCTCGCCACATTGACATAATTCTCATCTTCGTCCCACTTGGCCATCGCTGCGACAACCTTCGCTTGCGCCGCTTTCAGCACCGCTGCGCTGGTGGCCGCCTGTTTGGCGATACAGTCGCGTATGTCCGCTTGCGAGAATTGGTCACATAGTGCCAGGGCGCCTATTGGTTGCAGCGGCCCGGCCGATTTTGCAGTTGCTGCGCACAATGGCGCCGAACCCAGCGCTATCAGAATCAATATCGTTATGACGCGCATTCCGCATCCCTCCCTTTCAGATAATCCATGCAAATTTCGACCTTCTCTGCGTAGCGTGGATCATGGCCGCCGTTATAGCCACCTCGTTATACACAAGTGTTCAGTGCGCCAATTCCCCGTAGCGCGCGTATCGTTTCCGCCGCCACGTGAACATCCTTCAAGCCGAGCCAGATCGTCTTGACGCCGGGCTCGCCATCGCTCTTGCG
>NZ_WHJF01000103.1:0-24220 GCF_011682185.1 Massilia genomosp. 1 | reverse complement strand
TGTTCACCCGCTTGACTGCCCGCTTACCTGCGTCCATTGCCATCTCCCTGGGATTCGTTTGTCACCAGGGATGCATTCTCCAGATCGCCATCGGGTCGCGCAATAACGCCGCTGAGCGACCGCTTACTGACGCCAATCACAACCGGGGACCCCGCCGATGCCAAATTGTAGCAATGAACCGATCAAGTTCGGGAGGGTTGGACGGCGCGTCGTTGAGGCGTCATTGACGGCGGCGACATCGTCAGCGACGGCGGGGTTCTGCTGCTGCGCCAAGTGGATCAGCGCATCGGCTTAAGCAAAGCGATTGCGCACGTATTCGAGGATCGACGCCGTCGTGCCAGCGTTTCGCACAGCATGCGCGACTTGCTCGCGCAGCGCGTGTACGGCCCGTGCTGTGGCTGGGAGGACGTCTGTGACCACAATGTGCTGTGCTGCCCTGCGACTTGGCCATGCACACGGCAGTGGGCCGGGCCGATGACTTGGCTTCGGCGCCGACGCTGAGCCGACTTGAAACGTCCTCCACGCGCGCGCAGGCGGCCGCCCTGCATGGCGTTCTGCTCGATCAGTTCATCGCCAGCAAAGCCAAGCGGCCCAAGGAACTGGTGCTCGACATCGATGCCACCCATATGCCGCTGCATGGGGAGCAAGAGAAGTCCCACTTCCACCGCTACTACGACAATGACTGTTACTTGCCGCTGTACGTCTTCTGTGGCCAGGATATCGTCCGCGGCATCGTGATCACCACCGAGGCGCGAATGTAGCGCCGAGGCGGCGCTGCGGCGGCAGTTTATGAAACATTCAGCTTAGTGGGCAACGGCCTCAGATACCAAGTCCACTATGAAACCGCTGCCTTTGCCAACTTAGGCGATAGATGCGCTCGTCTTGGGTGTACCTTCGAGATTTGCAAGGATTCCTGACAGGTCTTCTAGAGCTGCTGGCGTCAGCGGACGCAAAGGCAACCGCGGCTCCCCCGCTTCAATGCCCTGAAGTGCCAGACCGGCTTTTACTGATGTGGGCAGGCCAACCTTGACGATAAATTGTAGTAGTGGCAGTACTTTTTCGAACGTTGCGCGTGCCGCCAGGATATCGTTGCGCTTGATTGCATCGTACAACGCCAGTGGCAGCTCGGCGTTCAAGTTTGGAGCCGCTGTACACCAACCTGCGGCTCCGGCGTTGAGAGCAGCAAATGCCAGAGGATTGCTTCCGTTGTAGAACGGAATGGTACCGTTCGTAAGCTGTTTAAGACGATGCATGCGCTGAAGGTCGCCAGTGCTCTCTTTCACCATCGTCACACTCGGCACTTCCTTACAAATTCGCGCGATTAACTCTGGCTGCATGTCGATGCCGCTCGTCGCTGGGTTGTTGTACAGCATAATTGGAATCGAGACAGAATCGCCGATTGCTGCATAGTGCGCGATGATTTCGGCTTCAGTCAGCTTCCAGTACGATATCGGCAACACCATGATGGCATCGGCACCAACGCGCTGGGCGAAGCGGGCCCGCTTTATAGCGCCAAGCGTAGTGAGTTCGGAAATGCCAACAACGGTTGGGACTCTTCCCGCAACGGCAGCGACTGATGACCGTGCTGCCGTTTCCCATTCGTCGTCGCTGAGGTAGGCACTTTCGCCAGTGCTGCCAAGCGGTGCGATTGCATGCACACCGCTGTCAATCAAGCGGTCGATAAGCTCTGTCAGCATATCGACGTCGATAGCGCCGTTGGCCATGAAAGGTGTGACGGGATAGGCGATGATTCCTTCGAATTTTTTGCTCATAGTTTTTCCTTTGTTAGACCAGGCAGTCGGTGTGATTGCGAAGCGCACGGCGTGCGTAATAGGCGAATGTCACTGCGTTTCGCTTATCGGTGGAAATCCAGTCGTGGGCTTCAGTAGCGAGCGCCGGCGGGATTGGTTGGATGGTTCCTGCTGCCATGGCAAGCAGCTGCAGTTTGGCTGCGCGCTCGATGAGCAGTGCGAGAACGCATGCTTCCTCGATGGACTTCGCCGCAATGAGCTGACCATGATGAGCCAGCAAAATTGCACGCTTGTCCCCTAGTGCGCCAGCGATGATTTCGCCTTCTTCGTTACCAACAGGGACGCCAGGCCACGTCTTGAGGAAAGCGCAATCCCCGTAGAGGGGCGTTGTGTCCATGTGGGAGATTTCGAGCGGCACTTCGAGCATCGACAACGCAGCGATATGTGCGGGGTGGGTATGGATGATGCAGTTGACATCCGGGCGCTCACGGTACACCCAAGTGTGGAAGCGATTTGCGGGGTTAGGGATTCCCTTACCGGAAAGCACCTGCAAGTCTTGGTCGACGTGGATGAGATTCGAGCTCGAGATTTCGTCGAAACCAAGTCCCAGCTGCTGGGTGTAGAAAGAGCCGGGCTCGTCGGCGCGGCAAGTGATTTGACCTGCCAACCCGGCATCGTGACCTCCGTCATAGAGAACGCGGCAGGCCAGCGCGAGCTTTTGGCGGGTAGACCATGTGCTCGTGCCGACTTCTTTGTCGAGACGCCGCTGGGCGATGGAAACAAGTTCCTGCTTTGACATTGTGAGAGTACTGTTCATATGACATCCTTTTCAAAAAATGGAACCAACATGTATCTCGCAAACAAAGCTGGATAAGACACATTGTGTCGAGTATGACACTATGTGTCATCTGGTACAATGTCTTTTTTCGCTAGATTAATTATGTCCATACGGCTAAAACAACTTCGACGACAAAGGCACTGGTCATTGGAAACTTTGGCTGAGCAAACTGGGCTAACCAAAAGCTACCTCTCAAAAGTGGAGCGCGGCCTGAGCGTGCCCTCAATCGCCGTCGCCATTAAGCTTGCAAGTGAACTTGGTGTTAACGTCGAGGAGCTTTTTTCGGACCAGGCTTCCCCGGCAGAGATAGCAATCACACGAGCTAGCGAGCGCACCTCGCTGGGGAATTCCGACAGCGACAAGCCTTCCATACAAAGCATTGCGTCCGGCGCCTCATCAAAGCGAATGCTTCCGTTCGTCATCTATCCGGCCGATGACTTTGGTACCTCAGCATTTAAAGAACACGAGGGAGAAGAGTTCCTCTTTGTCCATTCGGGAAATGTTGAGGTAGCCTTTCCAACGGGTACTTATGAACTTGCTGCCGGGGACTCCCTGTATTTCAACTCCTTAGTTCCCCACAAGATTCGAAGCATCGGTGGCACTCAAGCTGAGGTTCTTGTCGTAGTCAGTCACGAAGACGAGTTACCAATCGGGCAATAGAGGCCACGCAGTGTATGGTGTAGACCGCGTTAAATATCGTAATTTAGTTAGGACTCTTGATTATTATGCGTCGTGTGCGCATGCTGTGCATTGAGGTCGCCGCCGCCGAGTTGCTTGGGCGGCCGACTCATTCTGTCAGTGTGTGGCATGGACCAGCAGTTTCGGCTAGGCAAGTGCCCCCGCACTGTGTTCACTGCGCAGCCTACCTCGGCGGCGATCTGCCGCAGGCTTAATCCATGCTTCTTTCGTAGTTGAATTTCCACGTACACCTCTTTGGGTTTCAGGCCGCTCCGCAAAGCGGCCATCTTCTCAAATCGGTGTATCAGTTTTCAATCGCTGCGTGTATCAGTTTACAACCGCTGCTGACAGCGCCTGTGGCAACCCGGCCCCCCGCGCGCGGTAACTTGGCTGTGGACGCGCTTGGGCGCGTTCGTGCTCAGCGCCTGACGCAGGCGAACCCCGCACGCACACCGCTTCGCTTAACGCTCCCCCCTGAGCGTGTAAATCGGCTTCTCGGATTCCCCCTTCTCCACCATCGCAAGCAGGCGCTGCAGGTTGGTGCGCTCCTTGTCGTCCGTTGCCGCTGACACCAGGTTGCGCAAAATGGCGGCATGCGCCGCCTGCAGCGCCTGCGCTGCAGGCACGGCGAGGTCCGGTTTCACGCCGACGTGCTCCCAGCTGGTTTTGGTGATGGGATTGATCGAGCGCCCGTCCGGGATCCGAACCGCGATCCCGTGCCCCACGTCGTACGGGCTGACGGGATTGGCGGCGCCGGCGGTGGTTTCGCCTACCAGGGTCGCGCGTTTCTGCGTCTGGAAGTCATAGGCGCATTCCTCGCCGGCGGAAGCCGTGCGCGCCGAGGTCAGCACGTACACGGGCTTGCGGTAACGCTCCCCGACCGATGCCAACGTCCAGGACTCCTGTGTCGTGTTGGACGGGCGGTCGTACATGTCATTGAGGTGACGCCTGTCGCCAAGCGGGAAGAAATGGCTCATCAAATAAGCGACGCTGGCGGGGCGTCCACCGCCGTTGCGGCGCAGGTCGAGGATCAGCGCATCGGCCCCCGCCAGCAGCGATATCGCCGACGTGTAGGCTGGGCCGACGAGTTTGGTAGGCCCGAAGTCGCGCAGTTCGATGTAGCCGACGTTGCCGGGAAGGCGTTCAATCTTTTCGATGCCATAGCCCGACCGCACGGCCTGAACGCCTGCGTCGTTCGCCTCGGTGCGCCTGAGTGAGTCGGCGGCGCCGTTGCGCTCACCAAAACGTTCGTCGAACGTGGCGTTGAAATGCAAGTCGCGGCTCAAGTCGCGCAGGTCCTTCGCCAGCGCCGCGCTGAACGCCTGCGCACTGGCGGCGGACGCATAGCCTCCTTCGGCATGTTTCTTGGCGATCGCACGGCCGACCCGTTCGGCCACTGCTGGCTCGATGTAATTCTCGCTCATTTTCGCTGCCAGTGTCTTCAGGATCGCAGCGCGGGCGGACGTGTTCAACGGTGTGTCCGACGCCGCCAAGGCGGGAACCGACAATACAAACCCCAACACCACGCCTGCGACAAACTTCTTCTTGTATGACATACCTGCCTCCAGTTGGACTACTCATCGATTGATCGTATGAAAAATGCGCGTGATGCGCCCCTGGGAGCGTTATCGAATCGACGCTCCCTGCGCATGGCTCACGCTCTTGGGAGACTTCCCCTGCAAGGGATGTCCCGTCCGCAGACGCTCCTGCTAGCGCTGCCTCATTCCGGTTTCTTGTTGCGATGTTGCAGTGCCTCGGCCAGAGCGGGCATATAAGAGCGGCTGGCGCGCAGCACGCTGCCGTCGCGCAGACGCAGCAAGGCGTCCCGGTTGGTAAGCGCGCACAGCTCGGCGATCATGTCCAGCCGCACGATGGACGAGCGGTGTACGCGGTGGAACTGGCGCGGATCGAGCCGCATGGCCAGGTTGTGCAGGCGTTCGCGCACCAGCCAGGTCTTGCCGTTGGCATGCAAGGTGGCGTAGTCGCCGTCGGCCTCGATGCGCTCGACCTCGGCAACCGGCACGAGCACCGTGCGCGATCCTATCCGCACGCTGAAACTGCGCACCGCCGCTGATGCCGGTGCTGCGGCACGGCCCTGGCCGCGATAGGGAAAAGCTTGCTGGGCCCGGTCAAGGGCTTCGTCGAAGCGTTCCTCATCGACGGGCTTGAGCAGGTAATCAAGGGCGGCCAGTTCGAAGGCTTGCACGGCGAAGCCGTCGTAGGCCGTAAGCAGGATCGCCATCGGCCGCTGTGCCGGCGGCAGTGCGGCCAGCAGGTCGAGGCCGGACTTGCCCGGCATGTCGACGTCGACGAACACCAGGTCGGGTTTCAGCGCGACAATACCGTCGTAAGCGCTGGCGCCGTCACCGAATTCGCCAAGCAGCGTGAAGGCGTCACGCCGCGCCAGCCTGACCTTGACCGCCAGTCTGGCCAGCGGTTCGTCATCGACGATCACGACCCGGATATTCATGCGGCCGCCCCCATGCTGCGCAGCGGCATGGCGATGCGCACGTGGAAGCGGCCATCCGTATTCCAGGCTGCTTGTACCTCTTGATCCTCACCGTACAGGTGGCGCAGGCGTTCCCTGACGTTGGCCAGGCCGATGCCGCCCTCCGCGTGCGCCCGCTGCTGGCCGTCGTTCCGCACGTCGATGAGCAGGCGCGCACCGGCGCGCTCGACCAGAATGTCGAGCCGCGCTGGCGCGGACAGCGGTGCGATGCCGTGGCGGATCGCATTCTCCACCAGCGGCTGCAGCATGAGGTAGGGCACGACGCTGCCCAGCAGGTCGGGGCCGGCCTTCATCGTCAGGCGCAGGCGCTCGCCGAGCCGCACCTTTTCGATGGCGAGGTAGGCGTCGAGCAGGGCCAATTCATCGGCAAGCGAATGCTCGTGGCGGCCGTCGTGTGCGAGGGTGGCGCGCAGGAAGTCGGACACGCACGCGAGCATGCGGTTGGCTTCACGGTTGGACTGGGCCGACACCAGCGCGGAAATCGCGTTCAGGGAGTTGAACAGGAAGTGCGGATTGACCTGCAGCCGCAGCGCGCGCAGCTCGGCGTCGCGCGCCGCGCTGCGCGCCTGGGCCAGATGCAAGCGGACCTGTTGCAGCGACAGGTAATAGGCCGCCACCGCATGGACCGCGCAGAACGCGATCAGCGCCAGCCAGCAGCCATCCAGGCCGCGTGCCAGATCGGCCCAGCGGTAGCCTGTTTCCAGCCCGAGCGAGATCGCAAGGCGCTGCCCCAGCACGGCGTTCAGGATGGACATCACGTAGCTCGCTGCCAGCAGCGCCAACGCCATCCGCAGCCAGGGCCATTCGCGGCGCCACATGGCCCGCTGCAGCAGCGTCAGCGGAATCAGCCACGCCAGGCAGGTGACGAAGAACAGCGTACGAAAGGCAACAATATTTCCATGACCGAAGGAGGGCAGGCCGAGGATGATCAGGCAGGCGCACACCGGCAGTGCGGCGAGCACGGGAACGAGCAAGGGCGTTTCGATTTTCACGTGGGGTTCCTGTGATGCTATCGTGTCAGTCACCCATCGAATACAGCATCGAGCTGATCTTCCAGCCATCTTCCGCGCGCACCATCTGCCAGCTCTCGCTGCCGCGATTGCTCACCTTGCCGTCAACGAGGAAGTCGAAATCGAACCAGACCGAGGCGACGGCGCCATTGGTATCGATGCGCACGTTGTAGAAGCGCTCTTCGACGGGCATCTTCGCCTCCTGGATGAATTCGGCGAACTTTTTCCAGCTCGATGGTAACACCTTGGGCGCCTGCGGATGGCGCGCCTTTACCTTCGCCCATTTGGCCTCATCGGCAACCGACAACCAGCTGTCATGGTCCTGCAGGAACAGTGTGGAGAGGGTCTTGCCGTCACGAGCGATGATGGCCGCCTTGAATTGCTCGACCACCTGGTCGATTGCCGCCACGTCGGCCGCACGGGCGCCGGCAGCAGGTTTGTCGGCAGCGTGTGCCGGGCTGACCAGGCACAACGCAAGAAGGATGGAGGAAAGTATAGCGCGCATGGAAAGTTCCGAGGGATGAAAGCTGTCACCTTAGGCGCCAACCGGGCGGCGGTCCAGTCAAATGCGCCGAGCCGTGCCTACCCTGCGACCAGTCGGTTCGAACTTGTGGCAATGGGTGCGCCAGCACATGTTGGCGGCAACGTTCGGTAGGCCGCTTACTTGCTGGCTCGGAAAGTTATGTACGTTATGCGCCTGCACATGGCGAAAGACGCATAGATACAAATGAACAATCTGGTTAGGCTACATTCGCCGAAGCTAGTTTCGTCACCACGGCTTCGGCATGCATCGGATATGGCGCGTTCCGGCTTCAAGCACGCACGTCGCGCCGCTACTTGGCACAAGCGCAGCAAGGGCCTGGAATCGACACATGTATGCATCTTGCATAGACCTATAAGCCCGGCATGCCGTTCGCCAAATACCGATGGACATAGCCGGACAAAAACACAGAAATCAACTAACCAAATGTTGGGGAGACACCCTTGAAAGAGAAATCGATTTGTGCAGCGATACGACTTCTATGTATGACTGGTCTGATCGGCGGCAGTACCGCTTTTTGCCCGAGCGCTCACGCTCAGGAGGAAGGAATACAGCGAGTGGAAATCACTGGCTCGGCGATCAAACGCATCGCCAAGGAAGGGGCGCTGCCAGTTCAATTCTTGAGCGCGGCGGATATTCAGAAAACCGGCGCCAAAAGCGTTGAAGAGCTCGTTCAGTCGCTCTCGTCAATGCAGGGCTTTACCACTGCGTCGGAGTCCGTCAACGGCGGCGGCGGCGGTGTTCAAAACGCCTCGATCCACAGTATCGGAGCCGCTTATACGCTGGTATTGCTCAATGGTCGCCGGATCGCGTCCTACGGATCGGGCAGCGCCGTTAACCTTGCCAGCATTCCGATGAGCGCGGTCGAGCGCGTGGAAATTCTGACTGACGGTGCTTCGACCTTGTACGGGTCCGATGCGATTGCGGGCGTCATCAATTTCATTCTGAAAAAGAACCAGCAGGACTTCCGATTCGATGCTGGCGCGAATCGCCCAGGAAAAAA
Organism: Massilia genomosp. 1; assembly: GCF_011682185.1. NCBI lineage: Bacteria > Pseudomonadati > Pseudomonadota > Betaproteobacteria > Burkholderiales > Oxalobacteraceae > Massilia > Massilia genomosp. 1. The sequence continues at coordinate 15,890 of NZ_WHJF01000103.1, read as the reverse complement.
AGGTGGAGGAAACGCCAATTTCTCGCTATCCAAAGGGTTCGGCGACCTCGACAAGGATGGCTACAACTTCCTGGTGACGTACGCGCATGACGCTCAACGTGAACTCAATGCGAAGGATCGTGATTTCGCAAAAACCGGACTGAGGCGCTTTACCGAAAACGGAAAGAATTATTCCACTTACCTTCTGGCGGCCAATACCGCACCGGCGTCGGCCACGTTGAGCCTCAAGGACAAGACGGTGAAGATCTTCTCGCCTGCCTACTATAAAACCGGCGCCTGCGCTCCCGGCACTGCATTTGTCGGCACGGCGGAAGACAAGTCGTGCTGGTTCGACTACGCGGGGACTGTGCAGCTGGTTCCGAAGTCTGAGCGGGACAGTCTCTTCTCCTCGTTCAACATGAAGCTCAATCCTGACCTGAATGTGTTTGGTGAGCTTGTGCTCTCAAAATACAAGCAGACGGCGCGCTATGCGCCCGCTGCCCAGCGCCTGAGTCTGCCGTTGAGCGGGGCCCTGTATGCCAATGAAGTGGTGCCGTATCTTGGCAAGATTGGCGTCTCGCCGGGCGACGTGGCATCGGCTTCGATGAATATCCGGTTCACCGACGCCGGAGGCAGGACCAGAGACTATGTGACAGATGCCAAGCATCTCGCCTTTGGCGCTTCAGGCATGAAGAATGGCTTCGATTACTCGGCATCGTTTACGCACTCCGAGAATAGTCAGGAATCCAATTTTGTGGACGGCTTCCTGAGCAAGAATGCCTATAACGACATTGTCGCTTCCGGTCGGTTCAATCCATTCGGTCCATCGGGTAGTTCGTCTGCTGTTCTGGCGCCGGCAATCCTGCATACCAACGAAAACAAGACCGAAGTAAAACTGGACAGGATCAGCGGGACGCTCAGCCACGCATTGTTCGACGCACCTGGCGGTACTTCCCAATTGGCGCTCAGCGGCGACTATGCGCAGCAACGTTACAATTTCATGCCGAGTCCAATTTCGCAGGGGGCGAACGCGCAACAGCCCAATTTTACCGACACCCCGTTGGGTGACTCGGCCGATCACTTGCCTGTCGCGGCCAAGCGCGCCAACTGGGGCGCTTCCGCCGAGTGGATGACGCCAGTGTTTAAGACCTTGGAAGTGACGGCCGCGGCCCGCTACGATGCGTATGCGGCCGTGAAAAACCGCATGGTCTTCGATCCCTCGGACGGCAAGCTGCTGCCTCCGGCGGAACAGGGCAATTCCAACAAGAAGGCGACCTACAAGCTCGCGTTCCGCTTCACTCCCGTCGAGAATTTGCTGCTCAGGGGATCGTACGGGACGGGCTTCAAGGTGGCGAATATGGACTCGATCGCTTCGCCGACCGTTCAGGCCGGCAATACTTCCGGGGCGTATGCTTGCCCTGTCAAAGCCCCGGATCCTCGCGCGGCGTACTGTACGGGAACGACGCAGCAGTACTTGCTCTCGGGTGGAAATAAGCTCTCCGGAGAAAGTGGCTTGCGGCCTGAGACGTCTAAGCAATACGCAGTTGGTGTGCGATTCGATCCGGTCAAGAGCTTGTCGCTCGGCCTGGATTTGTGGTCGGTGAACATGAAGGACCAGCTCACGACCCTTCCCGAACAGTTTCCCTTCGCAGATCCGGTCAAATTCAACAATAACTTTTCCGTTGTCTATGATCAGGGCATCGGCGCCAACAAGCTGGTCACGCTTCTGCCGACATTCAACCTGGCCGCGGCGCGCTACCGCGGGATTGACTGGGACAACTCGTATTCGATGAAAACCGGCGTGGGCAAGTTCGACCTCAAGTGGAATGGCACCTACATGTTGAAATCCGAGGTCGACGTGCCTGGATCTCCCACGGAAAGCAGCGTTGGCCGGTTTGATGCATACAACAACGTCACCGCCCGCATTGTTTCGCGGCTGTCGGCCAGCTGGGCCAGTCTTGATACCTACACCCACACCTTGGCGATCAATTTCCGCTCCGGTTATCACGACCAGGTGTTGACGGCGGACGACAACGCCTTAAAGCTGGTCAACGATGACGGCACCTTGCCGGTCGGGTTCACCGGTCTCAAACGTGACGTTAAAGCGTTTACGACCGTTGACTGGCAAACGCGAATCCAGATGAAACAATACGCTAAGCTGGGCATTTCTCTGGGCATTCGTAATGTGTTCGATGCGGAACCACCTCTCAGTATTCGTACTGCGGGCGGCGGAAATCAAGCGGGATTCGACGCGCGCTATGCGAATCCCCTGGGGCGTCAGTTCTACGTCACTGGCGGCGTCAGTTTCTAAAACAAAGGGAAGTGCTCCTGGAGCACTTCCCGCGTCGGTGCGGTGTTGGATCGGCGCCGCAGCATGCGGGATGCGTGGCGCCGCCGGCGCAGACTGTCCCCTCAGTTCCTCACGGATACAAGCCGCGCACCTCGCGCGCCTGCAGCACGCGCGTACACGCTACGACGAACGCGGCCGTCCTCAGCGACACGTCCTTCTCCTGCGCCACCTGCCAGATGGCCGCGAACGCATCGCGCATGATGCGCGTCAGGCGGGCGTTGATGTCTTCCTCGCTCCAGAAAAAGCTCGAGAAGTCCTGCACCCATTCAAAGTAGCTGACCGTGACACCGCCCGCGTTGGCGATCACGTCCGGCACCACCAGCACGCCGTTTTCGCGCAGGATGTCGTCGGCCTCCGGCGTCGTCGGTCCGTTGGCGCCTTCCAGGATGATGCGCGCGCGAATCTGGCCGGCGTTCTCCTTGGTGATCTGCTGCTCCAGCGCGGCCGGAATCAGGATGTCGCAAGCGACGCTCCAGAAGCGCTCCGGCGCAATGCTGTCCTCGGCGCCGGCAAAGCCCACCACGCTGCCCGTCTGCGCCACGTACGCCAGCAAGGCCGCCACGTCCAGGCCGCCGTCATGCACGATGGTGCCGCCGTGGTCCTGCACCGCCACCACCAGCGCGCCGGCCTCCGAAAACAAGCGCGCGGCGATCCCGCCCACATTGCCGAAGCCCTGTAGCGCGACCCTGGCGCCCTCGATCCGCAGGCCGCACTTGATGGCAGCCTCGCAGCCGGCGACGTACACGCCGCGCCCGGTGGCGTCGCGCCGTCCCAGGCTGCCGCCCAGCGAAATCGGCTTGCCCGTCACCACGCCGGTCGCCGTGCTGCCCTGGTTCATCGAGTAGGTATCCATCATCCACGCCATGGTCTGCTCGTTGGTGTTCACGTCGGGCGCGGGAATGTCCTTGTTCGGCCCGATGATGATGCCGATCTCGCTGGTATAGCGGCGCGTCATGCGCTGCAGTTCGCCCTGCGACAGCGTCCTCGGGTCGACCCGGATTCCGCCCTTGGCGCCGCCGTACGGCACATTGACGGCGGCGTTCTTGACCGTCATCCATGCCGACAGCGCCATCACTTCCGACAGCGTCACGTCCTGGTGGAAGCGCACGCCGCCCTTGCCGGGGCCGCGCGACATATTGTGCTGTACGCGGTAGCCCTCGAAGTGGGCGATGCTGCCGTCGTCGCGCTCGATCGGTACGTCGACCACCAAGATGCGCTTGGGCCGCTTGAGCGTCTCGACCCAGCGCGCCAGTACACCAAGGTGCGGCGTAACGCGGTCGATCTGTTCGAGGTAAACGCTCCAGGGGTTGTTTTCCTTGGGGACGAGGTAGGATGGAATGTCGTGCTGGCGTGTCATGCGGCGGCTCCGTTGTTGTCGTTTGAAGGTGGATTCTTTTAGTGGATGATCTTGGCCAGGAAGTCGCGCGCGCGGTCCGAGCGCCGGGTGCCGAAGAACGCGTCCTTGGTGCAGTCCTCGATGATCTTCCCCTGGTCCATGAAGACGATGCGGTTAGCCACCCGCTTGGCGAAACCCATTTCGTGGGTAACGACCATCATCGTCATCCCCTCCTGCGCCAGGCCGACCATCACGTCGAGCACTTCGTTGATCATTTCGGGGTCGAGCGCGGAGGTGGGCTCGTCGAACAGCATCGCGATCGGATCCATCGACAAGGCCCTGGCAATGGCCACGCGCTGCTGCTGGCCGCCCGAGAGCTGGCCCGGAAATTTATCCTGCTGCGCCAGCAGGCCGACCCGGTCCAGGTACTTCAGGCCCTTGGCGTTGGCCTCGTCGGCGCTGCGCCCGAGCACCTTGACCTGTCCGAGGGTCAGGTTTTCCCGGATCGACAAATGCGGGAACAGTTCGAAATTCTGGAACACCATCCCGATCCGCGCGCGCAGCCTGGACAAATTGGTTTTCGGGTCGCCCACCGCCACGCCGTCCACGCTGATGCCCCCCTTCTGGAACGGCTCAAGGCCGTTGACGGTCTTGATCAGGGTCGACTTGCCCGAACCCGACGGCCCGCAGATGACCATCACATCGCCTTTGCCGACCTGCGTGCTGCATTCGGTGAGCACCTGGAACTTGCCGTACCATTTGCTGATATTGTCAATTTTTATCATTTTTCTTCTCCAATTGGAAAGCGCTAGCGGATGATCGCCACGCGCTGCTGCAGGCGGCGCACCAGCAACGACAGCCCCAGGCCCAGCACGAAATACACCAGCGCCACGAAGCTGTACATCTCGACCAGGCGGCCGTCGCGCTGGGCGACCTTGCTGGCGGCGCCGACAAAATCGGGAATCGACAGCACGTACACCAGCGACACGTCCTGGAACAGCACGATCGTCTGCGTCAGCAGCAGGGGAATCATGTTGCGAAACGCCTGCGGCAGCACCACGTGGCGCATCGTCTGCCAGTAGGTCATGCCCAGCGCCCGCCCCGCCCATACCTGGCCGCGCGCGATCGAGCCGATCCCGCCGCGCATGATCTCGCAGTAGTAGGCCGCCTCGAACATGATGAAGGTGATCAGCGCGGACGTGAAAGCGCCCACCTGTACCGGCGTGTCGGCGCCGATGATCCAGGCGGCGATATACGGCACCAGGAAGTAGAACCAGAAGATCACCAGCACCAGCGGGATCGAGCGCACCAGGTTGACGTAGCCGGACGCCAGCAGCGACACCGCGCGGATGCTCGACAGGCGCATCAGCGCCAGCAGCGTGCCCAGGACGATGCCGCCGCTCATGGCCAGCACGGTCAGCTTGACAGTGAAGACCATCCCGGTCTGGAACAGATAGACCCACGAGCGGGCTATCACGTCGACATCGAAATCGAGCGCCATCTCAGTGCCCCCCCGCCGCGCCGCCGGCGACGATCAGGCCGGGAATCGCCACGTTTTTCTCGATCCGGTGCATGATGAACACGACCACGGCGTTGACCAGCACGTAGACCAGCGTGGCGGCGCTGAAGGCCTCGAACACCTGGAACGAAAACTCCTGGATCGCGCGGGCGCTGGCAGTCAGTTCCATCAGGCCGATGGTCAAGGCCACCGAACTGTTCTTGATGATGTTGAGGAACTCGCTGGTCAGCGGCGGCAGGATCACGCGCGCCGCCATCGGCAGCAGCACGTAGCGGTAGGTCTGCGCCAGCGTCAGGCCGAGCGCGGTGCCAGCCATTTTTTGCCCGCCCGGCAAAGCGGCGATGCCGGTCGAAACCTGGACCGCCACCCGCGCCGAGGTAAACAAGCCCAGGCACAGCACCGCCGTGACGAACGGCGCGTTGGGCAGGGCCTTGATCCAGTCGCCGGCGGCTTGCGGCAGCACGTCGGGAGCGACGAAATACCACAGGAACATCTGCACCAGCAGCGGCACGTTGCGAAAAAGTTCGACATAGCCGTTGGCCAGCCGTACCAGCCATTTGTTCGGTAGGGTGCGCACGGTGCCGACCACCAGGCCGAGCGCCAGCGCCATGATCCAGGCCGAAAGCGCGGTGGCCAGGGTCCACATCAAGCCTGAGCATAAGGTGTCGAAATACGTGCCGGCACCATCGGGCGCAATCTCCCAGAAGATGCGCCAGTTCCAGTGATAGTTCATAGTATTGTTCCAGGCTGGGCTACAGGAAAATCAACGCTTTTTGGAGGCCGCTTTTTGCGCGTCCGGCACCACCGCATACGCGGCCGGGTCGGCCGAATCGGTCGGCCTGGCGAGCACGTTGATCAGCTCCGGCGGCATCGGGAAGCGCAGGTTGATGCCCTTTGGCGGAATCGGCGACAGGAACCATTTCTGGTACAGGCGATACACGTCGTCGCCCGACTTGTAATAGGCGATCAGGGCGTCGTCGACCGCCTTCTTGAAGGCCGGGTCGTCCTTGCGCAGCATGATCCCGTACGGCTCGACCGACAGCGCGTCGGCCGTGATCTGGTAGTCGTCCGGTTTCTTGGCGTTGGCGCGTTGCGAGGCCAGCAGGATGTCGTCGTTGGCCTCGGCCGCGGCGCGCCCGGTTTCGACCATCAGGAACGATTCGGGATGGTCCTTGCCGACGACGATGTTCATGCCCAGGTTTTGCTCGCGGTTGAGGATCGTCATCTGCTTCAGGGTCGAGGTGCCGGCGGTGGCCACCAAGGTCTTGCCCTTCATGTCGGCCAAGGTATGGATGTTCGACGTCTTTTTGGCCAGCAGGCGGTTGGCGACCACGAACATGGTCGGGGCGAAGGCGACCTGCTGCTGGCGTTCCAGGTTGTTGGTGGTCGAGCCGCATTCGAGGTCGATCGTCCCGTTGGCCATCAGCGGGATGCGGTTGGCCGAGGTCACCGGATTCATCGCCACCTTCAAGGAGGCCAGGCCCGGCTGCTTTTGCAGGGCGGCGACCACCTTCATGCACAGGTCGATCGAATAGCCCTGGTACTGCTGCTTGTCGTCCAGGTAGGAAAAGGGAATGGAACCGTCGCGCACGCCCAGCGTGATGACGCCGCTTTTCTTGATCTTGGCCAGCGTGCCGCTCGGTTCCTGCGCCTGCGCGGCGGCGCCGAACAGGGTTGCACCGAGCAGTACAACGAGATATTTTGCACAATTCATGTCAGATAACTCCAAAGGGGTGAAGAAAGCACGAAGCGATACACCGGCCGCCCGGCGGCCGGGGAAACGCAACAGGATCAGAAGGTGTGGCGGATGCCAAGGTTTGCCCCGGTGTTGCCGGTGCCATCCGAGGTGGCGTTGCCGACCTTGAAGGTGGCGCCATTGCGGTTGCCGATGCGCGCATAGGCCGCGTACAGGTCGGTGCGCCTGGACAGGGCATAGGTGTAGCCGAGCCCCCATTGGGAAGCGTCGCGGTTGGCGTGCGTGGTGTCGTCATGCCGGACATACGAGACATACACCTTGTGCGGGCCGAAAGGCACGCTCGCGCCGACGATCGCATCGTTGCTGCGCGCACCGAGCAGGCCCTTGTTGCGCGCGTAGCCCAGGTGCCCCTCGGCCACGCCCCAGTCGTACTTGGCGCCGAGCAGGGTATTGGCGCTGCTGTCGGTGGCCAGCGCATCTTGCTGCTGGTGCCAGCCCAGCGTAAGGACCAGGCTCTTGGCCGTATACGACAGCGCCGTGCTGTAGGCGCGCTTGGCGGCTGAATTGCCCGGCACTTCACCGACGCCCACGGCCAGCTCCGCCGCAAAGCCATAGCGTGTCGGCGAGGCGTAGCCGACCATGTTGTCGAGGCGGGCGTTCGAGACCGTGATGTTGCCCGCCTGGCCGGCCAGACCGTCGCAGAACGGATCGACGATGTCGCGCATGGCGCGGTAGTACGGCGAATACTGGCGCCCGAAGCTGAGCGCGCCGGCCTGGCCGGACAGGCCCAGGTAGGCCTGGCGTCCGAACAGCAGGCCGCCTTGGGCCGCGCTGCCGGTATCGATCTTCATGCCGTTTTCCAGGACGAAGTAGGCCTTGACGCCGCCGCCGAGGTCTTCCGTGCCTTTGAAGCCCAGCCGCGAACCGGAGGCGACGCCGCTGCCCAGCGTGTTGACACTGCCCTGCGCGCCGCCCGTTTCGCGCACAAAGCCGACGTCGGCCACGCCATACACGGTCACCGCCGACTGCGCCATGGCGGCCGCCGGCACCAGGCTCGATGCCATGATGGCGATAATGATCTTATTCATTTTCTTCCTTAATTGTTTATCGTTTTTTGTATTTGACCGGCAATACCGGTCCATTCAACGCGGTGCATGGAACAGCTCAATTGCCGCGCTGGCGAGTTATCTAGATGGCGCCGCCGGGATAATCCGAAGCGTGTCGCAGGATATGCTTGGCCTTGTGGACCTGTTGCATAATGCCGAGTGCATGGCCGCGGAATACGTGGCCTGCCGGCGTGAGCGAGGGAGGGTTGCAGCTGCGGTCCACGAGCGTGGCGCCGAGCCAGGTTTCAAGCGAGCGGATGCGCCGGCTGAATGCCGGCTGGCTGGAGTGCCGCTCGCTGGCGGAACGCGAAAAGCTTCGCGTATCGGCCAGGCAAAGAAAGTCTTCGACCCATTTCATGTCCACTGCTGTCTCCTGCTCTTATATATTTTTAATGGGCCGGCGCGATTGTCCGTCACCCATTGCACTGCCGATTATTCGGCATGTGTTTCCATCCCTGCCTCCTATCCATAGCAGTTTGCATGCCAGCAATGTAAATATTGCGAGAAGCGCCGCACCGCCTTGATTGGAATAGATATTTTCAATTCTCGGGAAACGCCGATCGGCAGCGCGCGTGCGGTATTCCACACAAACCCGTTTCCCGGCGTGTGGATTTAGAAACCTGATCTTTTGGCGATTGCCGAAATTGATAGCCGACAGAATTTTCTGGGGTAAGATAGGGCGCAGTCGCCTCCTCTTGCCGGACCGCGCCAACACAACCACACGCGCCGAGGTGAGCCTTGCAGGCGTTCCGACAATTTGCCGTTTCCCGCTCCGCGGGCACAGTCGCGGCATGGGCCGCGGTCATCGGCCTCTGCGCCGCCGTCGTCTTCGTGTATGCATGGAGCGAACGGCGCGGCTATGCGCAGCTTGGCGAGGTCCAGGCGCAACAGCTCGACCTGTACGCGGCGGCCCTCGAAAGCGAACTGGGCCGGCATGAATACCTGCCCGGCATCGTCGCCCTCGATCATGACGTCCATGCCCTGCTGAAGAACCCGGGCGGCGCCGGCCTGCGCGAGCGCGCCAACAAGCGCCTGACCAGCCTGAACGCGCGCGCCGGCTCGCTCGCCATCTTCGTGCTCGACACGGCGGGCCTGGTGCAAGCGGCCAGCAACTGGTACCAGCCGGAGACCAGCGTCGGCATGGACCTGGCAGCCCTGCCGTATTTTTCCGGCGCCATGCAGGGCGGGCCGGCGCGCTACTTTTCGCGCGCGGCGGCGCGCAACTCGCCCGAGTATTACTTCGCCCAGCAAGTGCTGCAAGGCGGCCTGGTGCTCGGCGTGGTGGTGGTCAAGATCAGCCTCGACCCGATCGAGTCGACCTGGGTGGCGTCGGCCGCGCAGTCGCCCAACGATTTTTTCATGGTGCTCGACGCCGAAGGCGTGATCGTTCTCTCGTCCGCGCCCCAGTGGCGCAACCGCAAGGCCGACCTCCAGGCCATCGACCAGGGCCAGCCTGTCGTCGCGTGGCGCGCGCTGAACCCGGCCGCGCCATCGACCCGCTACGCCAGCCAGAGCCGGCCGATGGCGCGCCAGGGCTGGCGCCTGCTCACGCTCACCAATGCCGCGCCGGTCAAGCTGCAGGCCGGGCAAAACGCCGTGGTCGCGGGCCTGTTGGCCGGCTTCCTCGGTTTGCTCGCGATGTTCGTGGCGATGCGCCGGCGCGCCATAGCGAGCCGCCTGCACGCGCGCGAAGCGCTGCAGCGCGCGCACGACGAACTGGAACTGCGCGTTGCCGACCGCACCGCCGAATTGCATGCGATGAACCGCGAACTGCTGCGCGAAATCGGCGAACGCGAACACGCCGAACAGGTGCTGCGCGCTTCCCAGGACGACCTGCTACACGCCAGCAAACTCGCTCTGCTCGGCCAGATGTCGGCCGGTATCACGCACGAAATCAGCCAGCCGCTCACCGCGCTGCGCTCGCTTTCCTTCAATGCCCGGTTGCTGCTCAAGCGCGGCGACCTGGCGCGCGTGGAAAAGAACCTGCGCTCGGTCAGCGACCTGACTGAACGCATGGGCCGCCTGACCGAGCAGCTCAAGTCCTTCTCGCGCAAGACGCCCCTGGCCATGGCCCCGCTCACCCTGTCCAAGGCGGTCGACAATACCTTGCAGCTGCTGGAAAACCGGATCCGCACCGAACACGCCTGCGTGCGGCTGGACCTGGCGCCGTCGGTGCGCGCCATGTGCGACGCCAACCGGCTCGAACAGGTGCTGATCAACCTGTGCGCCAACGCGCTCGACGCCATGCTGGACGCGCCGGTCAAGAACCTGGCCATCCGCCTGTGGAGCGCGGGCGGACGCGCGCGCATCGAGGTCAGCGACAGCGGCGCCGGCATTCCCGAAGCCGTGATGGCGCGCCTGTTCGAGCCGTTTTTCAGCACCAAGCTGCCGGGCCAGGGACTGGGACTCGGCCTTGCCATTTCGGCCGACATCGTGCGCGATTTCGGCGGCACCTTGCGCGCGTCGAATTGTCAAGGCGGCGCCGCCTTCGAACTGGACCTGACACTAGTAGAGGAAACAAGTCATGTATGAAGGTTTCACCATCGTGTTCGTCGAAGACGACCTGGCCGTGCGCAGCAGCGTCACCGAAACGCTGGAGCTGGCCGGGTTCGACGTGGCGCCGTACGAGTCGGCCGAGGACGCGCTCGGGCAACTGCGCAGCAGCTTTGCCGGCATCGTCATCAGCGACGTGCGCCTGCCCGGCATGGACGGATTCGAACTGCTGCGCCGGGTGTGCGCGTTCGAAGCCACCATCCCGGTCATCATGGTGACCGGCCATGGCGACGTCTCGATGGCGGTCGAGGCAATGCGCTGCGGCGCCTACGATTTCATCGAGAAGCCGTTCGCGATGGAGCGCCTGGTCGAGGTGGTGTCGCGCGCCATGGAAAAACGCGCGCTGCGCCTTGAAGTGGACATGCTGCAGCGCCAGCTGCAGGACCGGCGCGGGATCGAGGCGACCTTGCTCGGCAACTCGCCGGCGATACGCGAACTGCGGCGCCAGATACTGAACCTGGCCGATACGCCGGCCGACGTGCTGGTGTACGGCGAAACCGGCACCGGCAAGGAAGTGGTGGCGCGTTGCCTGCACGAGCACAGCAAACGCAGCAAGGCGAACTTCGTCGCGATCAATTGCGGCGGCCTGCCCGAAAGCCTGTTCGAGAGCGAGATCTTCGGGCATGAAGCGGGCGCGTTCACCAGCGCCAGCAAGCGCCGCGTGGGCAAGATCGAGCATGCCGACGGCGGCACCTTGCTGCTCGATGAAATTGAAAGCATGCCCATGGTGCTCCAGGTCAAGCTGCTGCGCGCGCTGCAGGAACGCAAGATCGAGCGGCTCGGCTCGAACCAGGGCGTGCCGGTCGACTTCAGGATCGTCGCCGCCACCAAGAGCGACCTGAAGGAACTGAGCGCGCAGCAGAAGTTTCGCAGCGACCTGTATTACCGGCTCAACGTCGCCGTGCTCGAACTGCCGCCGCTGCGCGAACGGCGCGAGGACATTCCGGTCTTGTTCGAACATTTTTCGCTGCAGGCGGCGCTGCGCTACGGGCGCGAGGCCCCGGCCCTGGCCGGACAGGACATGCTCAAGTTGATGGCCGGCGACTGGCCCGGCAACGTGCGCGAACTGCGCAACGCGGCCGACCGTTTCGTGCTGGGACTGCCGGGGATGCACTTGGGCGCCGCCGAGACGGCTGCGGCCCCGATGACGCTGGCGCAACAGATGGACATGGTCGAAAAGACACTGGTGGAACAGGCGCTCAAACAGCACAGCGGACGTCCGCAAGCGATCTGCGATGCGCTCGGCATCGGCAAGAAGACCTTGTACGACAAGCTGCACCGGCACGGCATCGTCATCGACGACTTCCGGCCGGCGCCGGGCGGCGAGCGGGACACGAGGGTGTGTCTGACCAATCGGCGCGAATAGATTCCATTTCGATACCGTTAATTCGTCGTTCCCGCGCAGGCGGGAACCCAATTTCGCACAGTAGCCGCTGGCGGCTCGCCTGCCTTGCAGGGCAGGCCCCCAGGCAGAACTTAGTAGGTATAAAACATCCGCTGAATCTCCTTGGTGCTGGTGGTCTTGGTCAGCGCCAGCATCAGCAGGATGCGCGCCTTCTGCGCACTGAGGGTGTCGGCCACCACGAAGTCGAGCTGGTCGTCATTGGCTTCACCGTTGCGCGCCAAAATGCCCTGGCCCACGCGGCTGGCCCGCACCACGACCGCCCCCTTGGCATGCGCGGCAACGAGCGCCGGCTTGACCCTGTCGGCCAGGCTGCCGTCGCCCACGCCGGCGTGGATGATGCCCTTGGCGCCCGCGGCCATGAACGCATCGACCGCTACCGGTCCGACGTTCGCATAGCCATACACGATGTCCACTTGCGGCAGCACCTGCAGCGCGCCGATGTCGAATTCGGTCTCGCTGGTGTGCTTGCGTATTTGCTGGCGGTAGAAGAATGGCTTGCTGCCCTGGATATAACCGAGCAGGCCCAGTTCCGGTGTGCGGAACGAGTCCAGGGTCGAGGTATTGACCTTGGTCACATCGCGCGCCGACTGGATCTGGTCGTTCATCGCCACCAGTACGCCCTTGCCGACCGCCTCGGGGCTGGCCGCCAGCAGCACCGAATTGTACAAATTGATCGGGCCGTCGGCCGAGATCGCGGTCGATGGCCGCATCGCGCCCACCAGCACCACCGGCTTGCGGCTCTTGACCACCAGGTTCAGGAAGTAAGCTGTTTCTTCCAGCGTGTCGGTGCCGTGGGTGATGACGATGCCGTCCACGTTCGCTTGGGCCAGCAGGACGTTGACGCGCTTGGCCAAGGTGAGCCAGTGCTCGTTGCTCATGTTCTCGCTGGCGATCTGGAACACCTGTTCGCCGCTGACGTTGGCCACCTTGGCCAGTTCGGGCACCGCCGCGATCAGGCGCTGCACGCCGACCGTGGCGGCGGTGTAGCCGACCGTGGTGGTGCTGGTGGCGCCGGAGCCGGCGATGGTGCCGCCGGTGGCCAGGATGGTCACGTTGGCCAGCTTGGGCGCGGCAGTTTCCGCCTGCGTGGCCGAGGCCATGCAGAACAGGAGGGCAAACAGCGCGATCATCGATTGCGCGGGATTTTTGTGAAGCATGCGATCTCCTAAAGGGACGAGGTTTTTTGTGGGCGACGCCATTGTTCATGACGCGTTTTACTGCTGCGGGACGGCGAAAAGCTGGTTCGAGGATTAGCCCTATGATAACGGGCGAAGGAAGCCTGCCTTGCAAGGCAGGCTCGTTGCGCAGGGGCGCGCTAGACCGCGCCAATTCCCTGCTTCACCGGTAGGCGGCCGGGTCGCCTGAATCGGTGGGGGCGGCAATCGCCTTTTTCAGCGCCGGGCTCATCGGTAGCTGGAGTGGCGCGAACCACTTGCGGTAGATCTGCTGCACTTCGCCGGACTTGAACAGCGCGACGATCGCTTCGTCCACCAGTTTCTTGAATTCGGGGTCGTTCTTGCGCACCACGATTCCGTACGGCTGCACCGGCAAGTCGGTGGCGGCGATGGCATACATGGCCGGGTCCTTGGCGGCGGCGACCAGCCCGTGCAGAAGCACATCGTCCATCACGAACGCGAGCGCGCGGTCGGCCTCGACCAGCGAAAACGCTTCGGCGTGATCCCTGCCCGGAATGATGTGCAGGTCGAGCCCCTGTGCCTGGGCGGTTTCCCCCAGCGCGTTGATGGCCGTGGTGCCGGCCGTCGACACCACGGTCGAGCCCTTGAGCGCTTGCAGCGAATCGATGCGGGCTGTCTTTTTCGCGACAAGGCTGGTGGCCGCGACGAAGGTCGTCACCGAAAACGCCACCTCCTTTTGCCGCTCGAGCGTGTTGGTGGTCGAGCCGCATTCGAGGTCGACGATGCCGTTGACCATGAACGCGCTGCGGTTGGCGGAGGTGACCGGGCGCAGCATCACTTCCAGGCCGGGCGCCTTGAGCCGGGTGCGGATGGCGTCGACGATGCGATAGCACAGTTCGATCGAATAGCCGGTCGGCCGCTGCTGCTTGTCGAGATAGGAAAACGGGATCGATTTGTCGCGAAAGCCAATGCTGATGACGCCCGTTTCCGCGATTTTTCGCAAGGTCGGCGACTCCTGCGCCGCGCTCTGGGGGGGGAGCGGGAGCAGTGCGGCAAAAGCGAAGAGCAGGTCTCTGGTGTTCACGTCGTTTTTTCCTTACGGCCCGGGAATTCCAGCCGTCGCATGACACAATATTCCCATGAACAGGTGGCAACGACAATGCTTATGCAAAATTCACATGGGAAGCGATGATGCTTTGGGCAGTAAGAACAACGGGCGCTCCGGGTTCATTGCTGGGCTGCTCAACGCGCGACGTCCGGATGGCGCCATTCGATCATGTCGCGGCCTGCGTCGTTCGTCAATTTTTGCTGTCAAAGCATCAATATTGACCGAAGTTGAGCAACGGACATTGCGCGACATGGGCGTCATACAGGCCACAGGCGCACATGGATAGCCGAATCGCGTTTCTTGAATGGAGGACAGCATGGGACTCTTGACCTTCAGCATCAATGTTACTCTGGATGGATGCGTGGATCATCAGGAAGGCATCGCCGACGACGAGACACACGCTTTCTTCACCCGCCTCATGGACGAGGGCGGGGCGATGCTGTGGGGCCGCGTCACCTACGAGATGATGGAAAGTTACTGGCCAGCGCTCGCCCGCGGCGACGCGGAGGCGCCACCGGCGATGCGCGCGTGGGCGGTCAAGCTGGAGGCCAAGCCGAAGTACGTGGTGTCGTCGACGCGAACGGATTTTCCGTGGACCAATAGCCACCACATCGCCGGCGATCTGCGCACAGGCGTACAGAAGCTCAAGGACGCCACACCGGACGGCGTGCTCCTCGGTAGCGGCAAGCTGGCGGCCGAACTCGATCGCCTGGACCTGATCGATGAATACAAATTACTCGTCCACCCCAGGATCGCCGGCCACGGCCCGACCCTGTACGAGAGCGGGCTACCCGGCACGCGACGGCTTGAATTGATTTCGGCGCGGGCGCTGCGCAACGGCGCGCTCGCCGTGCATTACCGGCGTGCGCTGAGCCAGAAGCAGCCATGAATGTGAAGTAAAACAATGCATCCCTATCCCTGTTACTGCGCAGTGCGGCGACAGCGATACGTGAGGTTCAAGACAGATCGAGGAACAATGAATGAAACCTTTTGAGGCCTTGGTGGCCGAAGCCGAAGCGGCTGACGTGAGCGGTTGGGGCTTCGACTGGCTCGATGGGCGCGCCAGCGAAGAACGCCCACCCTGGGGCTATGCCCGCTTGCTCGCGCAGCGGCTGGCGAGCGTCGAATCGGCGCTCGATCTGGATACGGGTGGTGGCGAGGTAGTCGATGAGGCACCGTGTTTTCCTCCCCGCATGTATGCGAGCGAAGCCTGGTCGCCCAACGCGCGCAAGGCGCAAGCGCGCCTGGGCGCGCGCGGCGTGCAGGTGGTGGAAACAGCGGCGGGCGCGGCGCTGCCCTTTGCCGATGCGTCGTTCGCGCTTGTCACGTCGCGCCACCCGGTGTGCCCGGATTGGCCAGAAATCCATCGCGTTCTTCAGCCAGCCGGACACTACTTTGGGCAACATGTGGGGCCTGCTTCGTCTTTTGAGTTGATCGAGCATTTCCTGGGACCGCTGCCGGTCGAACGGCAGCGTCGTGATCCGCACGATGAGGCGGCTGCGGCAATGGTCGCAGGGCTGACTGTCACGCAGTTGCGCACGGCGCGCTGCCGCATGCTCTTCCATGATGTCGGCGCGGTAACTGTTTAGCCTGAGCGAGCACGTGCCAGAGTTGTTCGTTTCTTGAAATCGGTCCATGATGCTGATCATGACAAAACTGCGCCCCCTTCCAGATCTTTCCAAGCTTTCCGCCGCGGAAAAGG
>NZ_WHJF01000102.1:0-24279 GCF_011682185.1 Massilia genomosp. 1 | reverse complement strand
CCAGCGCACGCGGCTTGTGGCGCGGTTTCGCTGGCTTTTCGGCACCTCGGTGCTTGAGCTGGTTTGCCGCTTTCAGCACGCGATAGAAGGTCGATTCCGAGGCGACGTACTCGCCCTGGTCGACCAGCCGTGGCACGATCTGGCTTGGCGGTAGGTGGCCGAATTCGGGCGAGTTGGCGATCGCCAGCACGCGCTGGCGTTCCAGCTCACTCAGTCGGTTCTTGGGCGTCTGCACCCGAGACGGCCGCCGATCACAAGCGCCCTCAGTCTTATCGTTCTGCCAGCGCTGCAAGGTCCGCTCGCTCAGCGTAATCACCTCGCAGGCCCGCCACTGGCTCGCTCCGGCAACGACCGCCTCGGCCACCAAAGCCATCACCTGGTCGCGCTGCGGGAGGTCGGTCATCACGCCTCGTCCTCCCACAGCGCGCGGAACTTTTTTTGCAGGATCAGCAACGCGGCCGCCTCCGCCAACGCGCCATTTTTGCGCACAATCTCGCGCTCGAGTTTGGCGACCTTGTCCTTCAACGTGCGCATTTCCCGTACGCCCGATGCGGACTCTTTTACATCCACGCAGAAAGCGGCCTCCCAGCTGGTCAGGTGATGGGGGAATATGCCGTGCTCGCGGCACCATGCCTGCAAGGCCTCGTCGGGCAAGCCATGGGTGGCCTTCAGTGCGGCGAACTGTTCTGCAGCAGTCCAGTCCTGGGGGCGCTTCTCGCGCGCTGTTGGCGCGTCCTTATTGCTCATAATTTTATTCTTCATCCAATATTTTAGCGTGTGCTGATTCACATTCAGGTCTTCCGCGACCGACTTGACCGACCGGTGGCCTCGTGAATACACTTTGACCAGGGCTTGTTCGATAAATGCTTCGGGATACTTTGATGACATTGGTGCCTCTATAGATTGAAAATTAGAGGCGAAAACTAGTCCCGGCGCCGGCCGTGGGCCAAGCATCGAAGTCGTCCTGCTCGAACAAAAAGCCACAACCTTGACGTCTTGAGGGAACGGGTTCCGCTGCGCTTCACCCGTAACACCAGTCCCCCGCTCCCGGAAACGATGTCAAAAGTACAGCACAAGAACGAACTCTAAAAACCCCACTACAACGCTCAAGATCACGACATACTTTGTTCAAAAACACACCCGACAAGTAGTCTGACACAGGGGGTACCTGTCGCTGCAAAATCCGTGGCAGATCGACGTTGAGCACGACAGCGACGGGTCCGTGGAAGAAGATTTCGACAGCCCATCGGTGGAGGCAATTTTGTCTTTACCGGCCGGCCGCGACCTGCTGGACGAGGCTAAAAACGGCGATGGCATGTACGGGCTCGCCCTGCAGGCGCAGCTCAAGCGCCTCGGGCACGACGGCATCATCGCGACCTACTCGGATGGTAGCCGGGAATATGTCGCCTTCTCTCCCACACAGGTCAAGAGCGCCACCGACAACAATGGCGACTTCAACCCGGCCGATCCGCGCATCGCTTTCAGCCGCAGCGGCCTCGGTGATGCGCTGGCCAGCGCCGCCAACAGCATTGCCGAGGTGCGCTTGCCGGCGAACTATCTCATTGGCGACCTGTTCAACAGCACGGGGAAACTGAGCTGGTGGCATAAGTCGATCGGAACCATGGACAACCTGGCGAAACGCCAGCCGGCATTCGCCGCGGTCTACGGCGCCGTGCAGCGCTTCCTGGGCGACGTCTCGCGCTACGCCGTGGTGGCGGCCGACCTGGCGCCGACCCTGCTGCCGAAGCTGGAGAACATTGCCGATATCGTGGGCAAAAACCGCAAGAAGGCGCTGACGGCCGCCGATACCAAGGCGATCGGGGCGCCAATCTTCGAGGGCACGCTGACCTGGGCGCGCGACGCGCACGGCAAGCCGGTCAAGATCGAGGACCTGGAGGAACAGGCCGAGGCGATGTCGACCGCCGACAAGGCGCGCATCTTGCTGAAAAAGGGCATCATTGACGACCAGCAGAATCGCGCCTGGCAGCACAACCCGCTCGACCTCTACGACTCAATCATCAACAGCCGCTTCAAGGATACCCAGCTGCGCGCTGGCGTGGTCTGGTCCGATGCCGAGCTGCGGTCGATGTTCGGCCTGTCGGCCGACCAGGTCGCGCTATACCGCCAGTTCCGCGCGGCGCTCGACAAGAGCCTGATGAACCTGACGGTCAGCGAAATGGTCAAGCTCGGCGGCAAGGATGCCAAGGGCATGCTGGAGCAAGCCGTGGCGGCGCCGGATCTGCCGGCAGCGGCCGCGCTGCTACGCGACCATTTTATTGCCCTGGCCAAGCTGGACCCGGAAAAGATGGACATGCACCTCGACACGGCCAGGCAGATCATGAACCTGTCCGACAAGGGCAAGGACCTGATGGACCGCGGCTACGCGCCGCTGTCGCGCTTCGGCAAGCACACCGTGTACGTGCAGGAGGGCGAGGATCAAGTCTACTTCGGCATGTTCGAGACGCAGTACGAGGCGTCGAAGATGGCGCGCGGCATGCGCGCCGAGCATCCTGGCGCGCAGGTATCGCACGGGACAGTGTCGGCCGACGCCTATAAACTGTTCGCCGGCGTCTCTCCGGAGACGATCGAGCTGTTCGGCTCGATGGTGGGGCTCGACAGCCAGGCGAGCGCGGCCAGCACCGAGGTCTACCAGACCTACCTGAAATTGGCGAAGAACAACCGCAGCTCGATGAAGCGCATGATTCAGCGCAAGGGCATCGCGGGCTTTTCAGAGGATGCCGGCCGGGTGCTGGCCGGTTTTATTTACAGCAACGCCCGCCTGACTGCGGGCAACGCGCACCTGGGCGAGATCGATGAAGCTATCACCGAGATCCCGAAACAGCAGGGCGAATTGACGGACGCAGCCATGCAGCTACGCGAGCATATCCGTAATCCCGAAGCCGGCGCGCCGCTGGGCGGCCTGATGTTCGCGCAGTTCCTGGGCGGATCGGTGGCGTCGGCCATGGTTAATCTTACCCAGCCGTTTACCATGACATTGCCCTACCTGAGCCAGTTCGGCGGCCTGACGAAGGCCGGGGCGCGCCTGGCGGTGGCCGTGAAGGATGCCACCAGGGAGGTTACCGGCGACGCCCAGCTCGACGCTGCGATGCGATGGGCGACCGAGGAAGGGATCGTCGCGCCGCAGGAGGTCCACTACCTGCAGGCGCAGGCATCAGGCAAGGGTGCGCTTCGTGCCGGTGACGGCACCACGGCCGGCAGCACGCGCGCTCACCTGAACAATGCCATGGCGAAGGTCACACTGGGCTGGGGCAAGCTGTTTGCCATGGCCGAGCTGGCCAACCGCCGCATCACCTTCATCGCGGCCTATCGCACGGCCGTGGACGAAGGGTTCGCCGATCCGGCCAAGTTCGCACAGGAGGCGGTAGCGCAAACGCAGGGCATCTACAATTCTGGTAACAAGCCGAAATGGGCGCGGGGGGTCGTCGGGTCGCTGCTGATGACGTTCAAGCAGTACTCGATCGGCTACCTTGAACTGCTGTCGCGCATGGCCTTCGCCGGTGCGCCTGGCTCGAAGGAGCGCGCGGCGGGCCGCCGCGCGGCGCTGTACATGCTGGCCGTGCTGCTGCTGATGGGCGGCGCGGACGGCCTGCCGTTCGAGCAGGATCTGGAAGACGCCATCGATGGCATCCTGCAGCGTCTCGGCTACAACTTCTCAAGCAAGCGCTCGAAGCAAGCGTTCCTGAGCGATACCCTGGGCCAGGGCGGTGCGGACTTCGTCCTCAAGGGCGTATCGAGCATGCCGGGCATGCCGGTCGATGTTGCCGGCCGCTTTGGAATGGGCAACCTGATTCCGGGCACGGGATTGCTGACGAAGAAGGATTCGTACGCGCGCGACCTGGGCGAGCTGGCCGGGCCTGCCGGCGACATCGCCAAGCGCGCGTTTACCGGGGCCGGCAAGCTGCTGGGCGGCGACGTGGCCGGCGCCGTGCTCGACGTCACGCCGGCGGCCGTGCGCAACGTTGCGAAGGGGGCCGACATGCTGGCCACCGGCGCCTACCGGGACGCGCGCGGCTACAACGTGAACGACACCAGCGCCGCCGAAGCGGTGATGAAGATGGTCGGCTTCCAGCCAAACAGCACCGCCGACATCCAGGATGCCAAGGGCCAGGCCCTGAACATGGTTGGCCAGAACCGTATGCGCTCGATGGAGATTGCCGAGCACTGGGCGCAGGGCCTGGCCGACAGCGACATCACGAAGGTAGACGAGGCGCGCGCGTGGCGCGACGACTGGAATGCGAAGAACCCGGCCACACCGATCCGGGTCAGCATGCCAGGCGTCATCAGGCGTGTACAAGCGATGAGACAGGATGCGCTTAACCGGACGCAGAAGACCGCACCGGCCACCTTGAAACAAACTGTGCAACGTGAGTTGGCGCAAACCCGAGCTGAATAAGAGCCCGATAAAAAAGCCCTGGATTAAACTCCAGGGGCTATTTTATTACAGAGCAGGTACTCGCAGAATCATACCTTGGCGCTATCAAGCGTACCGGCTGTTTCTAGGGCCTTAACCCACGCTGGCGAACGTCCACGGCCAGTCCATTGATTGTTCGGGTTGGAAGGATCACGGTATTTAACGGCAGCCTTGTTTTTTACACCAGTCTCCTTTGTACTCGCTTTTCCCATAAGGATGGCAACAGGGATGCCAACGCTTGCAGCAATCGCGCTAATGTCTGTCCGCGCCTTTTCGATGGCCGCAGCTTCACGAATTTTCATTTCGACCGAGATAGCATTGCGCAGCGCTGTTAAATCTACAACAGTAAGTTTTGACAAATCCATAAATATTCCGTTCGTGTTAAGTTGTTACAAGAAACTATTGTAACAATAACCGATAATTACACGTAATGTCAAAAATTTTAGGATAAATCAGCATAACTGCGCCACCTCTAGCGAATAGAGTACAAGCTGCCCAAGTTTTTCATGTAATGATGAAAGGATTATTTTATAGAATTAATGGAGTCACACTCCAATCTCATGAATGCCAGATTGAACAAAATGGCTTTAACGAAAGCCGCTCCTATCCCATCCGCCAGCCGATATCTCAACAATACAGCTTGCTCATGGTCGCGGCTACTGACAAATAGTCACAGACTAGGGTTGCACAAGGAGCGGCGATTCTATTAGAGATTGTGCATAATAAGGATGTGCCGCTATAAAAATACGGTTGATGCGTTGCTCCATTACGCTAAAGCCTACCTGAAGCAAATATTCTGGCAATTTCCAAACAAAGTAACCGGTAAGTACATCTGCTTTGCCAGTGATGGGCAAACTACCTATTTTGCGTACAGCCACGTCGGGCGTATCTTCAAATCGTAAGCCCTGGGGCAAATGACCGTCGAATCCTGCAGACCAACTCACCCCCTTGCGTATATAACGAGCGCCAGAAAAAATATTTTTCCCAGCTTGATGTTGATTTTTAGAGGAGCGAAAATATAGTTCAACACCGTGGGTCGCTAGAGCATCAATTTCATGGGAACGGCCATCATGGATACTGGCGTTCGGAACACTGGAAAGGTCAATACCAGTGTAGCCCGGATGAGCGAGTACAGCTTTTGGCTCTTTACCAAATGTAGACAGAAGAGCCTGCACGTCCGGCTGCACAACCTTAGGTAAGATTGATAGCTTAGGTTTTTTCGGAACCAATCCAATCTGAATCATTCTTATTGTGGACATATCCGAAGAATATTCAACCAATAACCATTTATCACCTAAGTTCCATCGCTCAAGTTTAAACGGCGGGACAAAAGGGAACTGCCAAATTGGCGCGCCGAGCTTCTTATTAAGTGACTGTCGGCTATCGCCAAAGCTCAAGTTAAACGGCAAAGACTTTACATAACGCACATGTCCATACTCCTCGTCACCCGAATAAATTTGTATATTCGTAATGATGGGTTCTTGGCCCGCTAGCGCATCATCTATATGATAAAATTCCGGGGGGCAAAACGTGATAGAAAATCCAAGTTTTATAAAGAAAATGCCCCCAATAGGGGAATGTTCCGGTAGCGTAAAATCAGGCTGCCTAGCGTACGTGAAGGCAGAACGGTTAATGCTGCCGAGCGACTTTCCCAAATGCGATATAAATAGATCAACATCGGGTGGAGTTTTTGGATTCATTTTAAATGCGACGCAAGGTTATTGATTTCGGATCAGAGCAATGCAAAAAGACGCCCCGAGGTCAAAACTATATTTTCAATTACAATCCGAAAATATGAATATTTTTCTTACGACACTCTAGTTATTTAGATATATTTCCTGTGGAGACAAAGATAACCATGCTATTTTTTTTCCTTCTGGTAAAAAATTTAAGCTAATTTGATATCCTTGAAAATTATTCCAATTATACGTATGGTTTACAGGCCCTGATCGGTGACTATTTCGAGGTTCTCCAAGAATAGCAATTGCCTCTGTCAAACTGTTCTCAAATTTAAGCCCAAACGGCAAATTATCTGCGTAGCGAAAAGGCTTTCCTGCATAATAATCGCTATTTACTTGGATTGTAGCTAGTACCATGTCGCCGTTTTCGTTTACTGGCCCGGGCCCGTATGTTTCCCTGTAATAATCGGCCATTTCAAACAACAACCCTATACCTTCTTTTTCAACAGTTATGACTTCAATAGGATTTTCTTTAAAAATTGGACGCTTAACAATGTGATTAGCAGAAAGAAATTTGTCAAAATCTTCATTCTGAGATGGAAACCCAAAAAACTTAGCGATTTCAAATATCTTCATAACAACTCAAAAATGATAAAAATAATTTGATTTATAAAAGCGTTCTCTTACAACAGGTACGAAATGTGCGGCGGAATAGTGATGGCTTTTGCTCAACAGCCTTAAAATCACGAGCTATAAGACAATTCTATAACTATTTATATACCTTTTGGGGATAGCGAAAAAAACGACACGCTCTTACCCTCCGGGATAAAACATAGGGCAACTCTGTACCCTTGAATATTAGCCCAGCTGTATACATGATTGTGCGGTCCGGATCGATGGTTATTGCTGGGTTCGCCAAGTTTAGTTATGGCTTCCGTCAGAGTATTCTCAAAGGTCAAGCCAAATGGCAAAATACCCATATAGCGGCAAAGTCCACTTCCATTATTTTCGCTATAAGCTTGTATTTTAGATAATACCATATCGCCGTCGCTATCATGCACGGGGCCGTGAGCATCCTTATAAAAACGATCCGTATGAAACCAAAGTACTAAACCTTCTTTAGATATATCTTCCATAGGGGTCTCGTTAAAAACGGGGCGCTCAGAAATATCATATGAGGAAAGAAATTTATCAAACTTTTCATTTTGGGGAGAAAACCCAAAAAACTCAGCAACTTCTAATATTTGCATAACTTCCTCTACAAGATAGTATTTTTAATATGTTCAATGAGGGCCAGAAGTTCATCCTCATATTCCGCATGTGTTTTTTTTCGTATTTCTTTTGCCGCTTTAGCGTATTTTTCGGCGCAGTCAGCATCCATTTCTTTTCCATCTGCGTCTTCTATGCGTTGCGTATCTTTTTTTGCCGCCTTCTGTAATTCGTCTGAATCGGTATCAATTTTTTTCGTATTATTTCGCCCCCCGTATGTATCACTGTGCTTTTGATGATCTTTACGAAAGATAGCAATTGTCCTACCGGCGAGAGAAATAGCACCTTTGGGGCCAAAGAGCGCTTTAATCTGCCCTTTGCTTAACTCGATTCCATGTTTAACAAGCAGTTTCTCCGCCGCGCGTTGTAAAGCAGCTTTAGAGGGGACATGATCTCGATCAAATTTTTTATCTGCGCTTTTCTCTAATAATTCTCCGTAGGTTCCTGCTTCTCCGCACTTCAAGACTTCGGTACCTACTACAACAGTCGTCGCATCCTCCGCAGCGGCTTCCGCTGCCGCCTCCGCGTCAAGCCTCGCTGCCTCTTCCTTTTCTGCATCCGTCATGGGAGGAGAGTCGGCAGACTTCTCGCTCGGTAAATTTATGGCTTCAACGTTCCCAGTCTTCTTGAGTTCATCGATGACTATAGCGGCTACAACGCACACAATGACTACTGCCAGAATAGCCCAGCCTACTGGCCCGAGCGCAAACCCCGCTCCCGTCAACACCGCCATATTTTATCCTCTTTTACCTGGGACAAACTGCACCAAGGACGCAGTCGATGTTTTTGATTGTTTTGCTTTAAGCGCAAGCGCAAGCAAAGAACCTGTATTGGTAAACGGTTCAGGTGTGGGGAGAGACAACGGCGGCTGACATCCTAAAAACGCGTGCTCAGCAGGCGTTTCCGCTTCGATTGCCGGGCTGTGTTCGTCTGCATCTCCCGCTGTTGCGGCACCGCCTGTCAGACTAGGCATTTGCGAGGTGACATAGATCCCCGGATTATTTCCTCCATTCATCACATTAGTATCCCCTTGGCGCACAACAAACTTTTTTTCGGCGCGAAAATGAGCCGCCGCACCGGTGGGTTTCACATAACCGTTCACTGTGTTCGATTTCACGCCTTTGGCAAGGCCAGCATCGTCGCCTTTGCAGCTGGGCTGTTGAGTCTTGTCTAACACGTAAGCTGGATCGCCGTTAAATCGCACTGACGAGGCCACTGAAACACTATTTGACAGGTCTTGTGTGGTTGGATAGGGCACCGGTGGTGTGCTGCTGCCTACAGGTGTTTTGTTAAAAGAAGGTGCAGTCGAAACTGCCTTCAAAATAAAATTCTTTCTTGCACCAATCTTACCCATGAAACTCCTCTTTTCCAGTGTCTAACGCCATCTTTCGGTGATCGGGCACAGAGGTTTTCTCCGGGTCGTTAAGTAGGTGGCGGCTATATTCGGCTTCGAAGCGTCCGTGCAGATAGGCATCGGCCGCGCGAATTTCTGGTGTTTTAGCAAATACCGCGCGCCAAACGATGCTGAGGGTCTGTGTTTCTGGTTCGACGATCAGGGTGTCGATTTGCATAGGATTAAAAAACATCGTCCCGTCGCGCATTCTCATAAGCAAGGTGCAGACGTGTCCGGGCAAACGTAAACGTAGAATGGTATCGCCAGTAGGGCCTAGTGTGGCGCCTGGACTTGCTGATGCGCAAAGATTCGTAAGCTCGATAATCTCGTTGCCGGAAAGAAAATCGGTTTGCTGATCAATAGGAGCAGCATTCCAAACATTAAAGTCGAAGTCTTTCGGTAACCAGTCAGCGCTGTTAATAAATCGCTGGTCGATTGTTCCTGCCAAGTCGCGGCGGTGTGGATGTACCCTGGATCGCGTACCAAAACCAGCTACTGTAAGCACCTTCCGTGATATTTTTTCAGAATTTAGTGTCGGTATCTTCCAGAACTGTGTGGTACTGAAGGGATTATCAACGGCCTCGACGCGAGGTGCGGGTAACCGCTTCACACCAGTGGCGAATAGATACCAACGCGGCGCAAAGCCGCAGCCGACAGCGTTGCTCTCAAACGCGCAGCGTGCAATCGCCTGCTCGGCCGGGGGCGCATGATCATAGGACTGGGCAGCCACCTCATCAGCTTTCAGTCGATGCTTTCGGGCGACCCACTTTGCCGCGCGATCGCCGCGGTTGATACGGCGACTTCCGCCGTAAGCATATTCATTGCGTAACGGGAATGGGCTAAACATCTGTGGAGACGTAAGACGCCATGTGGGCACACTTATGAGTCCCAAACTGCCCAGGCGCACGATTGCCGCCCCTATACGTATAGGCCATAGTCTGCGAACCAAAGCCCGCTCGCCAGTCACAGTGAGGCTTTTGTCAACGAGACGTTCGCCAGGAACGGAATTTTGTTCGGCATGCTTCACTGCAGCGCGCCACTCTTCCATCCGGTGTTCTTCCGGGGCGGTAAATGGGTTTAAGCCATGTGGACGCTCAGGCATGCTTGCAGAATGGTCAGGCCGCATCAAAGCAATGCGAACTCCGCAACGCCGCACTGACTTACCCAGTGGTGCGTAAGCCGTGGCATTGACAATAAAATCGCACTTCGGCTTGTATTGGCATAGATCCGATTCCTGACGCACACTGCTGGAAGTAATTTCGCCAAAAAACTCATCGGATTCACACAGCGGCGCCTGCTCGTCTGCATAGCGCAGTTCGGCGTCCCCTCCCCACGTTAGAGTCTGCCGGAGTGCAACAACGTGGAATGCTTGATTGAACTGGTCAATTCCCTCGAACCCAAGTGCAGGAAACGGCGTTTGGTTGCGAAATTGCATATCGGCCCGGATTAATTGATGTCAACATCTTTGCCGGAAATCTGCACCGGCCCGCTTGCTTCAAAATTAAATTTGCTGCCGTTAATAGTGACGCTGCCATCCGTTTTCATGACCAAACTCGCCTTCCCGACGGTAATCGATAGTTCTTCGCCTGCTGTGATAGAGATTTTTTTGCCAACCTTGGTACTCTGGTTTACTCCAACGATGGTGGCCATGATCATGCCCACATTTAGGTTATAGCCCAAGCCAACGTTTTCCATGCGCCCCATCCCCACATTCTGCATATAAGCCATGCCAATGGTTTCTGTTTTCATCCTGCCGACATTGATCGACCAGTTTCTTGCAATACGATCTTTCTCGTTCCTATCGACGGACTTAGAGCGATTCCCCCCAACATTAAAGGTCTGCTCCTTACCCACATTCACGCTTTGGTTTTTGCCGATTTTGATCGTTTCGTTTACGCCGACTTCCTCGTCGCGATCATCCCCAATACTAATTCTTTCAAAATGGTCGACGCGCTCTGTACGATTATTGTGCACGGTAATCAACTCATCACGGTCCACCGTTTCGATTCTGTCACGCTTGATGTGATTGGTTTCGTCCCGGTCAACAGTTTTGCGGCGATCATTGCCCACCCATTTATCTTCGTCGTGCTCGACTTCAGTGAGCTGATCCTTCTCCGCGTGGAGCCAAAGCTGCTCTTGGCCCATTTTATCCTCGAAACGCAGAGCATTTGCGTTGTTATATTCCCCGCCCGGCGTTGACCGCGTTAAAATACCGCTTTGTGTCTTGTTTGCTGGCAGTGCCCAAGGTGGCATCGTATTCGCATTTGGGACCATCCCGGTAATCAGGGGGCGATTTGGATTTCCATCTAGGAATTGCACTATCACCTCGGTACCGATACGAGGAATGGTCGTCATTCCGAAACTCGCGCCTGCCCATGGGGTCGCCACGCGGATCCATGCAGAACTCTTCTCGTCGTTCGTACCCGCCCGATCCCAGTGAAATTGCACCCGCACCCTCCCATACTCATCTGTATGGATCTCTTCGCCGGCAGGCCCCACTACTGTGGCCGTCTGGATGCCATGGATCTTGGTTTCCACGCTGTTGTGGTCACGTCCGGCACGGTAAGGAATAATTTTGCGGATGCACTGCAGCCGGTTCTCGTAGAATGACTCGCTGGTGTTCTTGACGTGATAATTATTCGACGCGGAGTGGGTAACTTCCGTGATCAAAAATTCTCGCGCTTGCGCGTCGTTCTGAGTGCCGCTCGCGTCGAAATGGCCAGTCAGACGAAACCAACGTCCAGGCATCACACTACGATTATTGCCCGCCGCCTCGAACTGTTTGCCAGCCGCTTCGACTTCCTCCATGCGCAACTGCGCCAGGGAGCGTCCCCCGCTACCACCCTTGAAGCCTAGAGCACCGGTGTACTCGTACGACTCGATGTTCGGCACATCCCCCTGCTGGTTTACGGAAGGCAGCGCCGACAATACGGGGTTCGGCGACTTGAAGTCGAATGACGCCAATGCGACACTCCCGGTGACGATCTGACGCCCAGGCGACCAGTCGCCGATGCCATCTTCCAGCGCGGCACCTGCATGACGTTGATACGGAATTTCGGGGTCGCCATCAATCGGCGGTGCGCTTGTCGAATCGTCCGACAAAACAAGCTTATGGCCGGTGGGACTATGTTCAAACCAATAAATAATGCCCGACGAAACCCAGCGACGCTCCAGAAAATTCCGGTCGCTTTCGTCGAACTGGCAGCAATCGGTTATAACGTCTGCGGCGCCTTGCACTCGCCAATCCCAATCAGCGAGGTTGCCATAATCGCCAAATATACTGGTAGTCTGCTGATACATTGTCGTATAGTGAAACAGGTAGTTATCCCTGCGCATGCTCAGATATTTGTACCAAGGCCCGAGCTTCGCCTCATAGAACGACACGCCTCCATCGACAGACTTCAAAGAGAAGCTAAAAACCCGTCCGGTGAAGTAGCGCAAGGTTCCATCACGGCGCACCAGTTCAACGCACAACATTTTCCCCTGCAGTTGCTTGAGCGCGACGTTCGGGTCATCGGACAGCAACTCTACTGAAAATTCAAAGGGCTTGGAGAGACTTTCATAGGCGTCGATGCGATTGACGAGCAACATCGCCGAAGGCCCGTCCCCGTTCGGAAAAGACAATCGCAAAAAGCGGTTGTGTTGGCGGCTACCAACCAAATCCTGCAAGCTCATACCGCATCTCCCATTTCATATTTGATAAACTAACAACGATGCGCAGGCAAACTGAAGAGCGGGCGTAACGCCGCCACTGCCGCCGGAATCTGCGTCAGACTTTGGTTTATTATATACCATTTACGCTATAATCTTTTTAATTTAGCAACTAATACTATTGTGTGATGTAGAGTAACAGAAGTGTTTTTTGGCAACATCGTGACCACTCCAGCAATCGTCATCGCCAGGCCGTCCTACTCTGAGGACGGGCCAGCACGGTTTCGATCTCAAAAATATGCTGTGAGGTTGAGCCATCGCACCAAGGAGGGGACGGGTGCAATGCTGCAATAGTGCTTCTAGGAATTTATATTGAAAACTAGCTCAAGGATTGTCAAGGTGAACCAAAAAAACACGGCAAAAAAGCTGCGGCATGTGCCAGAGCGCATTGGCATTTACCGCATAATGCACCCTAGTCTCGGGCGTTATTATCAACAGGTAGCTCTACGCCGCAACGGCGAGCTGTTTGACAAGCGTTTTTTCGAGGACGACTGTGGTGGCGAGGCTCAAGCACTACGCTTAGCCCAGGCTTGGCGCGATCGCATCATTGCAACGCACCCAGCAATGACGCTCGCGAATTTTTGTACCATCGTTCGAAAAAACAATACCTCTGGCGTGCCCGGAGTAAATCGTGAAATCAAACGCCATCGCAACCACGGGGGTGCTGTAGTGGAGCGAATATATTGGGTAGCACATGTTCCTATGCCCGGTATCGGGTCTCGTAGACATAGCTTTTCGGTGAAAGTGTTTGGCGAGGACGAGGCGAAACGGCTTGCTATCACGGCGCGTATAACTGGTCTGAAGGGATTGGAAGGGGCGATTTTCCGATCAGAGATGCAACCGCAACCGATCAGCACTGCCGAAACAATGTTAATGCTGGAGAAAGAGCTAAGTCGTCCTCTAGAACGAAGAGCAGAGCGCGCCCAGTTTCAGTCTCTCAAAGCTGAAAACCATCAAGCACGCAGGCAACAGGCTCAGGCCAAACTCCAAAAACTACGAGAGGTGCAGGTGGCCAGTCAGTGTACGCCAACAAACAGGACGGGCGAGCCGTATATCGAACGTAGTTCGTCATCTAATGGCACCACTGGAAATTGGCGGGTCAGTATTGAACGCCAAGGAAAAAAATACCGGAAAATATTCTCTGATTCCGTTTACGGAAGCACAGCAACGGCCTTAATCGCAGCCAAAACCTGGCGTGATGAGGTCTTTCAACGCATTCCCGTTTCCAATAAAGCGACCGTGGCAGTAAGGGTAAACAGCACTAATACAAGTGGCTTTACCGGTGTACACCTCGTAAAATCCGGGCCGGATAAGACACCCATATCTTGGGTTGCAATGAGGCCGAAATCGAAGGGACAACCCATCCAATACAAGCGATTTTCAATTGCAAAATATGGTGCTGTAGAAGCCTTCGCGCTTGCAGTCCAGGCACGTCTAGCTTTTGTCGCTGAACTTGGCAATACAGCGCATTTCCAACATCAAGCGGCGCGGCAAGTCGCCAATATTATATCTCGCAGAAACCACGCAATCAAGGATACCGAGAGATGCGATAGCAAGAAAATGAACTGAGAAGGAAAACATGGTACACGCTTTGCCACCTACACTTGAGGAAAAAATGATAAGTGCTATGAATGCGGGATACGCATCAAAAATAGCTGGTAACTATGCCCTAACAGAAAAATTCTATCTGAGGGCCTGGGAACTATACCCTGAGCCTAAATACGACTGGGACAGCAGCCAGATAACACTATATTCCATTGCAGATTTTTATTTGGAATGGCGCAAGTTTGATACGGCGCTAGAGTGGGCGAACAAGGTATTCCTAACTGGAGTAATTCCAAACGATGGTTCACCCTACGTTGTCATTGGCAAAATCCACTTTGAAGCGGGGAACCTTGATCAGGCCTATAAAAATTTTGAGAATGCGTATGCATTGTCGAAAAAGCGTGTTTTCGAGGGCGAGGATAAAAAGTACCTCGCTTTTTATCGTGTCCGCGCATCAGGCCAGTAGCATTGGTTATAAAGAAGATTTTTGTTTCTTGACTTGCAGAAGAAATTGCAAATTTGAATAACAACGGTCACGCATGGTACGCGGCCTCGTGCATGCTATCCGATGTCGGTAAATCTACTTTTGACTTAGATTAAGACTACTCGCCAGATTTTAAGATTATTCCTGATCCTGAACAGTGGGATCTTGGCCCACGGCACGCATGCCGTTAAATCGATCGTCAGGAGCGACGCGGGGAGAAAATCAAAACTACCTGCCGCCTTTGAAATAATACTTATCTTATGGGAAACATATGGCACTAATTCTAAATAAACAACTTGACGAGGCTATATTTTTGGAATGCGATGCGGGAGCGACAGAGAGTGATGCAGGTAACTTTGAACTAGCCGAAAAACATTACTTAAAGTCGTGGGATATGTTTCCAGAGCCGAAATTTGGTTGGAATAGCAGTCAAGTACGACTATACGCGATATCGGACTTCTATTTGGGTTGGAAAAAATTAGAAAAAGCATTGGAATGGGCTACTCTCGTCTTTAAGACTGAATTACTCGATGGTGATGGAACTCCTCAGTTAAAGGTTGGTATAATTCAATTCGAAATAGAAAATTTAGATGCTGCGTATGCAAGTTTTCGAGATGCCTTTACAATTTCCGGGAAAAGAACATTTCAAGGATTTGATAAGAAATATTTAAATTTTTACTTGGCGAATGGCAAAGAGGTAAAATGATGCTTGCTTTGACTATAAGCGGAATACTTTTTTGTGATATATGGAACTAAACCCAGTTGTAGAACGCGGCCATGCATTAATCAGCTTGACGTAAAAAATCTGAACTAACTTATTCATATGCGGTCCAACTCTTGTTCTCAATGAATCAGAGGGCATTACCATGTTGAATACGTTTGTCGGAGCGGCGCACGCCGAAGTCATCCGCCAGGTGCAAGACTTCCTGCGCGACCATCCCAAGGAGAAGGGAAATTCTGCTGGCGAGGTCACGCGGCGGCTGGAGATCGAGCACATGGGTGCTGCGCTATGGCTTAAAAAAAGACACGGCATGTCGATCGACATGCACAACCTGCACAACCTGGTTGAATTCTGGCCCACGGCACGCATGCTGGCGACGGCCGCCGTTGCAGGCGGTGCTGCCGCGGTGGCCACGACCGAGACGTTTGGGTCGGACGAGTTTAATCCTGCGCACCTGATCGAGTATTTTGTCACGGGCGCCGGTAAGGTTGCAGCCGCAGCGCAGCACTGATCTGGGGAATGCGAGGCGACAATGGAAAACGACGATGTAAGTCCGGTGGTGATCGAGGCAGCCAAGACTTGGCTGCGCAGATACGACTGGGGGCCGTGGATGATCGGCATCCTGGAGCGCAGCGCGCGGCCGGCCTGGCTGCGCGCGGTGAGTAGCCTGCACCGCACCCTCGAAGGGCAATTGCCCGAATGGACGGCCACATGACTGTTCCGAATCCAGCCGCTATCGAACCTGGATAACGCGACGGATCAGCCCGGCGGCGCCTCGCCGTAAATTGCCGTGTACATTTTATCGACCGGTTTGACAATCGACACCGAGGTATCGGCCAAGTCGCCCTTGCTGGCGTCATGCTGCATAAAACGCCTGATTTCCGCGGCGATAGCGTCGGCGAACGAAGACACTTGCGACATCCATTTTTCAGTTCGGCGACGAAGAGCGTCCGGCGCGTGCCATAAGCAGTATTGCGCGACACCGTCCTCGATGCGTACGGCCAGGTCGACGTAGATGCGCAGCGGGGGGGCCATGTCGGGTAAAAGTATGGTCAGCGTGAACAGCATGTTGCCGTCCTCTGTGACGACCGCTCCGTTGGCCGGGTGGACCTTCTCCAACGCCCTGTCCTGCCGGCGCTGGATGATGCGTGAGTATTGCCTATTGACGCGAAGGGCGTCGACATATCCGCCCGGGGCCAAGCGGTTCAGGAACTCGGCGCCAAGCAGGTGCGCGGCCCCACACAGCTTTTCCAACACGGCGTCGCCGTTTTGGCGATGGGCTTCACTCAGTTTCTGCAACTCGGCAATATCCATGATTCTTTCTCAAAATGGTGGGCGAGCGCCAGTGTACGACTGTTTCTGGCTTCGAACCATTCTTGGCGGATATCGGGTGGAAAATAGGTTAAACGCGTGATTATCTCCCTAATCACGCGTTCACCAACCACGCCATATTTCGGGCAAACCGCGCTACACTTGCTGCGCAAGACGAGCATATGTCGCTTGTTTCCGGTCGATTCATATCGTATCATATCAAACGTATCATATCGTATCATTACAACGGAGATTGACCGATGGGTAGAGAAGCGAGCATCACACTGGCCCAGGTAGCCGCCATTGCGGACGCGATGGTTGCGGCCGGAGGCACCCCTGCCTTGCGTACTGTGCGCGAGCGACTGGGAAACATGGGGAGCCTGGGCACCATCAGCAAGCTGTTGCAGCAATGGCGCGCGGATCGGGAAAAGAAGATCGCCAACGCATTGACCTTGCCGGCGGGCGTGCAGCGCGCCATCCTGGAATTTATGGGGCAGGAACTGTCCAGCGCGAAAGCGGCGCTGGAAACGGAACTGGCCGAACAACAGCAAGAGGCAGCCGACCTCGCCACCGAGAATGAGCGCCAGGCTGCAGAGATCGAGGGTCAGGTCGACGCGCTGACAGCGCTCCAGGTGGAGCTGGCTACGGTCCAGGGCAAAGCCGGTCAATTGGAACTCGACTGGCAAGCTGGCCAGGTTGAAATGGATCGCGAGCGCAAGGCGGCCGAGTCGGCGCGTACGGAGTTGGCCAAGGCTCAGTTGCGTCTCGAAGCCATGCCGCGGCTGGAAGCGGATCTCGTCGCGGTGCGCGAGGAACTGGTCGGCGAACGCACGGCCCGCGTGGCGGCCGAGCAAGCGGCAGCGGTCACCGTGGCCAAGTTCGATGCGAGCGAGCGTCGCGCCGGCGAGATCGAGGCGCGAGAGCTGGCAGCCGTTACCCACATTGCCGAACTGGAGCGGATGGCGCAGCAAGGGGCGCGCGAGCTGGCATCGGCCAACATGGCTGTACAGGCCAGCCAGGCGCGGTTGGAAAGCGCAGCACGCGAGCTGGAGCAGGCACGCGCGCTGGTGACTACCGCGCGCAATGAGTCCAAGCGCGCCAGCGAGGAAGCGGCCGAGCTGCGCGGCCAGATGCGTGCCGATACACTCGCCGCTCAGGATGGCGCCAAGCGCGCCAGCGAGAACCGCGAACCTGGCGAGCCTCGCGCAAAAACCCCGCCGTCCAAAAAATAATCACCTATGTCCATCCCCCTGCCCGCCCCCGCGCAGGGGGTGAAGTCGAATCTGTCTTACCGGTGCCAGCGCCACATCGGCCGCTCGCCGCCGGCGGCGCACCTCCCCTCCCCTCCGGGTCCCTGACTCGCGCCACCGACGACGAAGAGCTGATTGCGCTTTGGCTACGCCGGCCGAATCTGTCGCCGCGCACAGTGCGCAACTGCCGCAAGGAAGCTGACCGCTTCCTGTACTGGATTCGCGCGCATGGCAAACACCTGGTCGACGTCCGCTACGAAGACCTGCTGGCGTTCGCCGCTTTCATCGCCGATCCGCAGCCGGCCGACCAGTGGATCAGCGCAACGCGGTTCCCCCGCGTCGACCCGCGCTGGCGGCCGTTCTGCGGCCGGCTGGCCGATGTGTCGCAGCTGCAGGCGCTGACCGTCATCAAGAGCTTGTTCCGATGGGCTTGCGCCGCCGAGTATCTGCAGGCGAACCCGGCCCAGCTGCTTACCGGCATGCGCGCAGTCAGCAGCGAAGCCATCGAGCGTCACCTGCCCCCGGCCGCGATCTCGCTGCTGCTCGAAGCGGCCGACATCCTGCAGGGCGCTACGCCAGGCGCTGCCCTGCGGCGCGCCCGCGCGCGCTTCTTGGTACAGGCCTACTACCTCACTGCCGTGCGCCTGAATGAACTCGTCGGCGCGGACATGCGCAGTATCCGGCGCGACGACAGCGGGGCATGGTGGCTGCATGTCCTGGGTAAGGGTAGTAGGCGCGGAAAAGTCCCTGTCCCCCCATCCTTGCTCACCGAATTTCGCCAGTACCGGCAAGCGTTCGGCCTGGCCGCGCTGCCGGCGCCAGGCGAGACGATACCGCTCGTGCTGGCGAGCCGCGGCCCCCAGCGCGGCGCCAGTCATTACGCCGTCGCCGCCGCGCTCAAGGCCGTGATCCGCCGCGCGCACTCCCTTGCCCTTGGAGCCGGCATGCCCGAGATCGCCGATCGCCTGGCGAGCGCGTCGACGCACTGGCTGCGGCATTCCTCGCTGACACACCAGGCCAACGGTGGCGTGCCGCTCAAGACCGTTCAGCATAATGCCCGCCATGCCTCGATCAAGACCACCGGGCGGTATCTGCACAAGGACGACGTCGAGCGCCACGCCGAGACGCTCAACGCTTTGCGCATCGACCTGCCCAGGCAAAAATAACCCCTGCTCATCACTCGATCACTTCGCGCAAATTGCCGTTTGCGACCCCTTTGTAGAGCCCGACCATTTTTGCGCCGCCGTACAACTCGACGTGGCCATCGATGCGCACCTCGGCGGTGCCATCGAAAAAACGCACCGCGATGTTCTTGCCGATGTGCTGGTAGCGCTTGTAGCGGCATTGCATGGCGATTGCCTTCAACGCCGCGTTCGAATCGGGTTCGCTCATGCGCTGGGCCTGGGCTACTTTGGCAGCATAGTCAACCTTCTTCGCGTTGTGCAGCATCGCCAGGATGTAGCGATAGGCCCGGGCGGAATTGATGCCGATCTTGGCAAGGTAAGGCTTGGCGATCGCATAGACGTGCTCCAGCTGGTAGCCTGCTTGCTTCGCAATGCCGAGCAGTTTGCAGATGCCGGTTGGCGAAATGCCCGTTTCAGCGGGAATCATGGCGACGGCTGGTGGCAGGGTTGGGTGGTTGCCCTTCCGATTTTCTATCGAAATCTCCTGTAGATCTTTTTTTAAACTAAGGTCAACGTATATAGCACCATCGGACATTTCTGTCTCTTGGGGCGCCGCCAGGCTTGGCTTTTCTTGCGCGGCAGTTGCCGCCGGCTGTTCTTGCGGCGCGGCTAAAAGCTGCGGCTCGAGCGCTACGGCAGGGTCTGGCTGTGGCTGTAGCTGCGGCAGAACCGGCGTTGGCTCGTCCGGCGGCGCAGTCGGCTCGTGCGATTCCGGTGCTGCCGTTGGTTCCTGATGCTTCTGTCGCACTACTGGGCTCGGCTGCTGTTGCGTCGAGGTTGGCCTCTGCTTCGTCACCGTAGGCAAGCCCACTAAGTCGCACAGGGCATGCGTGAAGACGTAGCGTCGTGACTCAAACACCCCGTACTCGGATCGTCCCTCACTTGCTGGTAGGACCCAGTCGTAATCCCGGAAGATGCGCACCGCGCGTTGCACGGTCTTATAGCTGACACTGGCCTCTGTCGCCATACGGTCGAGACGCGCGCGAATAACGGCGAGCCCATTTTGAGCAGACGCCCTGGACACCAAGGTTTTGAGAACCAGAAGGGTACTTTTTGTCAACCGACGGAAGGTTGGGTGGGTTTCAACCCTCATCAAGGCAGCTTGTATAGCCGTTGGAAGATGCAAGTATGGCCGAGCGATATCACTAAGAGTTTGTGCGGGCACAATCTATCCTATCTGTAAGGCAAGCAGCCCTACAAAGTGTTTGACGAGCACACTACCGGGGTATAGGATGAAGGTTCTGAGCATTCACCGTACCTGTAGTGTTTCAAATAAATGTTGTTGAGCAAGCCCGGCCTGCAAGCTGGGCTTTCTCTTTTGCGCTTTAGCTACTTCATCTCATGATGTTCTCGATATAATGCAAAAACCCAGCAATTAGCTGGGTTCTGGTTTTACTGTATGGCCTAGGTTTGAGCTAAAATTTCCGTGCAATTGCACCGTGCAACGTCCGTAAGTAATTGATTAATAAGCATATTTTACTTTTCTCCGTAATTTTCTGTTGAGAATATCTTAAGAGATTCGATTACTTTCATCATTGCTGCGTCTGCGTCTACCTCGCTATCACTGACTCTGACAGTGATTACTCGGCCATCTCGCTTTGCTGAGAACAGTTGTCGCCCATTCGCGCTTGTGACAACTTTTGTACGGTTGTTGCTTCTTCCGGTCTTTTGCTCTTTTTGTTTGTACATTTGCTCAAACCAGCCCTTAACTGACGTGCTAGGGGCCCCCTTTTTTATACGCTCGACCGCTTGGATGATTAGTGCTTCTTCCGTAGGATGATCCGCTAATAACTGATTAATAATTTCAGCGGTCTTAATTCCGAACAGATCAGACTGCTTTTCAAGCATGGAAACAATCGGCCGCGGGAGCCTTAGCATTGAGAGGCAGCGCGAAACATGGGTCGTGTTCGTTGCAAACAGCGTGGCTATTTTCGCTTGATTTCCAAGTCCTCGATCCAACGCAAATTGATATAGGTGACCTTGCGCAAAGGGACTATCGTTCTTTCTACCTTCATTGTGGGTAACGACTTTTTTGAGTGCCTCAGCATCGTCACACTCAAAGATAATAGCGTTAATTGCGGTCCAGCCTTTTAGGCGCGCGGCTCTGATTCGCCGATGCCCAGCCAGTAATTCATAACGGTTGCCTTTACGTCGCACCTGGATAGGCTCATTCTGCCCCGCGCTCTCCATTCCTCCGGCAAGCTCATCAAGTGCAATTGGGTCGTAATCTCGGAATGGATTTTGGTAAGGACTATCATCAACGAGATCGCACGGTATCTCGATGATCTTATTGTCTTCATCATTTAACCCAGTTTCTGCATGTAGTGAAGGTCGATGTGTTTCAGTCGATGCTTCGCGTGCAAGCATCTGCTCTACGCTTTCATTTGGCCCAGTAGGGGGCGTATGCAGAATGATTCCCCCGGTGTCCTGCCGATGGCTGTTATGGTCCATTTTTTTATGACCACGGCTTGCAGCTAAATGTTGAAGAATGTCGTGGTCCGATGTTTTCTTAGACATCACAGGACTCCCATTTTCGCTAAAAGGTCACTGGCGACTTTGCGTAAATCCTCAGCGCCAGGACTATTTGGCTTAGATAAGAAAAGGGGTAACTCGTAGGTATCTGACGAGAGGGTTTTGGGGAAGTCTTCGCTGCGACGGATAATTGAATTCATCCACTGGTCATTGTAAGTTCTACGGATCATGGCCGTTTGGTTTAGCACGCGGGTGCGTGTCACGTCAAAAAAATTTCCCACGATAAGAAGTTCTGGACAGCGGCCTGCTTCTTCTTTCATCTCGTTCAATACTCTAGAAAGATATGAGACGGCTTTGGTGCTAAATTTTTCTAAACTGATTGGCGCAACTACATAGTCGCTTGCTAAGAGGGCACTGCGAGTCATTCGGTTCTTTGCCGGTGCGGCGTCAAAAATGATGACGTCGTATGAACTTAAATCTACGCCCGGCCTCTTTCCTGTACGGCCGTCCGAAATAAGTTTCGCAAACATTGATGCCGAATTTCGGCTTTCCAACGCTTCAAAAGTCATGATCGTGTCAAGATTATCAAGTGACACATCCGACGGAATCACGTGCGGGCCATATTCTCCAAAAGGCTTTTTGATAATTTCCTCAAGTGGCATAGCTTGGGGCCATTGCGGGAAAAGGCTCCCAAAGTGATGGTCCACTACGCGCTCGTGAGACAGCCCATCCTCTTCTGCTTCCTCATGAGAAAGTTCGCTGTCGTATCCAAAGGCCAGAGTAAGATTGCTTTGAAAATCCAAATCTACCACTAACGTTTTCAAGCCCATAGTTGGAAATATGCAAGCCAAATTTGCGGCTATTGTGGATTTTCCGACTCCCCCCTTTGGGACATATACCGTTACAACAACTGGCTTTTTCGGCTTTTTATCCCCTTTTTTTTGCGCTCGCCATTGTGCAAGTTCGTACACGTTCTCGATGGTGTAAATCCGCGTACGAGGTCCTGTCTCTTGACGTTGAACATCCAGTCCAGATTCCTCGGTAGCGCGCCGGATCGTGTCGGAGGTGGTCCCCAGTATGGTTGCAATGGCTTGGGCTTTGAAGGTGCGGGTCACGTTGGGTCTTTCGGAGCAGGGGACTGTTGAATTTCATGCATTCTTACGGGTAAACATGGTTTGTGCAAGGATTTTTTAAGAAAACAGGCAAAAATACCATTACAGCTAATTTTCCAGATAACTGAAAATCTGAGGTGGTTCTGGCTTGCAGCCGCGTGTGAACGGCTACTCGGCGTGTGGACGCTACTCGAACGGGATAGAGTATTTGTCATGGCGGTACGCAGGTCCGGGTGTGGCACATCGCGGCTAGGCCTCGGATAGGCTGAGTTATCATTCTCTTGTCCGGTTACCAAGCCGATACTTGCTTCCAGCATGTCCGGGCGAATTGCGTCCTCAATCCTATTGATTGCAGCTGTGAAGATAGCCTGGGCGAACGCACTCACGTTCCGCTTGGAAAAGCTGAAGATCCTCTTGACCGTCGATGTCGCGTGCGTGTCGGCCAGGTTGAGGATCGCCACTGGCGCCAACGGGCATCGTGCCGGCCTGGCCGTCATGCCGGCAGCTCAGCCGATGCCGTGCACTGCCTCGTCCAGGAGCTGGTCGACCGCATTGAGCCAGGTTGTGCCACTCGGGAACTTGCGGATGATCGCCCGCGTACCCTTGGTGCGCACCACCAAGTGCGGCGTGTTCGCGCTGTCGGCCGGCGCCCACAGCACTGACATTGCCCATTCAAGGCGTTCCGCATTCCGCTGCTGTGCATGCAAGACAACCCGAACCTGGTCCAGTGCAGTGAGGGGATTGAATGCTATGTTCGGTCCGATGCCGGCCGTGGCGGCGACGCGGTCGCAGATCAACTCAAGGTAATGTTCGGCGGTTGTTTTGCCGACCTTGGCCAGCTGGCCGCGAATGCTGCCGACACATGCCTCGGCCTGTGCTTCATTGATGCCATCCGTTGATGCAATTGCCTCGACCAGAATGCTGGCCGCGCGGTTCATTATGGTCTGTTGGATCGCGACGCGTTCACTTAGCGCGGCGATGTGGTCGGCGGCCGCGTCGGCAGTCGGGTCATTGGCGAGGCGCAGTCGCGCGATCAAGTCGTTCATGTCGTGGTGTATAAAGGTCGAGATAGTTGGCGATAGTGGTGCCGAGATCCTTGCGGTAGCCGCCCAGGGTGAGGGCGGTCATTGCATAGCCGTCGTTGCCGACGATAGCAAGCAGCTCGCGCAGGATCTGTGCGCCATCAGGAAAATTCGCGCACGCCACGCAATGGGCGGCGTGGCGGCATGCGGATGTAGTTTTCATATGCGCGGTCTGGTAGAGCGAGCCACGGTCGGAGGGCCAGGTTCAGCGCCGCGACGTGTGTGGCGATTCGTGCGGATAAAGCCTTTACGCTAGCGTGTCGTCAGAGGCCAATGGCGTAATAACGGCTGTCGGATCGATGGATTTGTAGGCCGCCATCAGCGATGCCGGCATGGTGCCGTCCTTGTTCGGTGTTGCGTACAGGACCACAGTGCCCGTGTTCGGCGTAAGCGGAATGACGAACGCGGCGATAGCGCAGATGTCGTGTTCCTTCAATAACTGTTCAATGCGTCCCCACAGTGGATCGATTTCATTCTGGAACACTTTTTGGACACCCCGATAGGTAATCGACATATGGGGCCTTACTGGGACAGCTCGGCGCGGCAGCTGAGAGGGGCGGGCGAGGAGTGCGCGACGTTGAGATAAACGACTGCGCAGACGAGCACGACCAGGGCTGCGATGTAATGGCGCTTC
>NZ_WHJF01000101.1:0-24709 GCF_011682185.1 Massilia genomosp. 1 | reverse complement strand
ATATGTCGCGCACCACAATGCCAATCCGAAGCCATTTATTTGGACAGCAACTGCGCGCGATATCCTGCAAAAGGTAATTCGCGCCAACAGCCGCTTAAGCGGCAAACAGAATGCAACACTACACTAGCAAACAACTATAAAACAACGGGAGAAATGCATGAAGATGAAAGCAGGCGTGCGCGAACTGCGCAGGGCATTGGTGGGACTGTCGACGGTGGCCATGCTGGCCGCCGCGCCGGCGCATGCGCAGTTAAGCAGCGCCACCATCAAGGGACAAATCACGCAGAGCGGCGCGCCCGCGGCGCCGGCCACGCCGGTCGTCGCCAGCAATACGGCCACCGGTTACAACTACCGCACCAGCACCGGCGCCGACGGCAGCTACGTGCTCACCGGCCTGCCGCCGGGCGAGTATGCGATCAAGGTCGGCGGCCAGAGCACCGAAAAGGTCACGCTGTCGGTCGGCCAGACCGCCTCGCTCGACCTGTCGGTGGGGGCGGCCGATCCGGCCAATTCGGCCAACATGGCGCAGGTGGTGATCCTGGGCTCGGCCCAGCGCCGCAACGTCAAGACCTCGGAAGTCGGCACCAGCGTCTCGCGCGCGCAGATCGACAGCCTGCCGCAGGTGTCGCGCAACTTCCTCGCCTTTGCCGACCTGGCGCCGGGCGTGCGCTTCGATGTCGAGGCCAAGACCGGCTACGGCACCTTGCAGGGCGGGGCGCAGAACCAGGATAACGTGAACGTCTTCATCGACGGCGTCGGCCAGAAGAACTACATCCTGCGCGGCGGCATGTCCGGGCTCAACTCCTCGCGCGGCAACCCGTTCCCGCAATCGGCGGTGGCCGAGTACAAGGTGGTCTCGCAAAACTACAAGGCCGAATTCGACCAGGTCAGTTCGACCGCGATCACGGCGATCACCAAGTCGGGCACCAATGTGCTGCATGGCGATGTGTTTTTCGACCGCACCGGCGCCAACCTGACCGCCTACGATCCGTTCCAGAAGAAAAACAAGGCCGACGGCGTGGAACGCCCGCGCTACGCGCAAAAGCAGTACGGGGCCACGCTTGGTGGGCCGATCAAGGAAGACGTGATGCATTACTTCATCGCGTATGAAGGCAAGCGGATCGACACGCCGCGCCAGGTCGTCGCCCAGCGCCAGGACTTGCTGCCCAACGCCGGCATCGTGCCGTCCCTGCTGGCGCAGGCCGGATCGGCCACCGCCAAGTTCAAGGAAGACCTGGTGTTCGGCAAACTGACGACCCGCATCGGCGAAGACCACCTGATCGAGCTGACCACCCGCATCCGGCGCGAGAACGACCTGGTGCCGGAAGACTTCAAGCTGTCATTGCCCGGCAACGAGAAGGACCGCAAGAACGACGAAACGCGCTTCGACCTGAAACACGAGTTTTCACGCGGCGACTTCCTCAGTGAAGCGCGCATCGGCTACGAAAAATTTCATTGGAATCCGAGCGCGCTGCAATCGACGCCGTACGTGAAGTACGTGGTCTCGCCGAGCAACGAGACCAAGAACGTGGTCGACGTGCTGTTTACCGGCGGCTCGCCGGATGCCCAGGACCGCATGCAAAAAGGGCTATCGTTGAGCGAGAGCGTGACCTGGACGGGTCTTGCCGGCCACACGATCAAGGGCGGGGCCAAGATCAAGAAGGTCGACTTCAAGCTGTACGGCACTTCGAACAGCGTCGATATCCGGCGCGAGATGATCGACAACGTGACCGGCATTCCGCAGGTCTTCGAAATATCGCGCGCACTGGCGCCCACGGGCGTGAGCTACACCGACCGCCAGTACGGCGTGTATCTGCAGGACGACTGGAAAGTGACGAAGCAGCTCGAACTGAACCTGGGCCTGCGCTGGGACTACGAGACGAATATGCTCAACGACAGCTACGTCACCCCAGCCGACCGCGCCGGCCTGTTCGGCAAGCAGGACCCGCGCCCGGGCGCCCCGGCGGGGCAGACCTATGCGCAGTCGCTGGCCAAGGGCGGCGTGACCATCGGCGACTACATCAGCACCGGCTCGAACCGCAAGTCGTTCAAGGATGCGTGGCAACCGCGCGTGGGCATGTCGTACGACCTTTTCGGCGACAGCAATACGGTGTTTTTTGCCGGCGCCGGGCGCGCCTACGACCGCACCATCGCCAATGCGGCGCTGGACGAACTGCAAAAGAACTCGCAGCCAGGCGGCGAGATCTGGCTGATCCGCAGCGAACACAAGCTGCCGTACACCGACCAGTTCAGCCTTGGCGTGCGCCAGGCGCTGGGCGCATGGAATACCGAGTTTGGCGCGACGGTGTCGCGCAGCCGCAACCAGTTCAACTGGTTCGGCGGTAACCGCGACGTCAACGGCGGCTGGGGCAATGCCAGCCCGGTCGACCCGATGTTCAGCTCCGTTCCCGGCTACGGCACCCTGATCCTGGGCGACTTCATCTCGCAGGCCAAGACCTCGACGGCTTACCTGAAGGGCGACAAGCCGTTTTCCAGCGCGTCGGGCTGGGGCCTGGCAGCGACCTATACGTACTCGGAAGGCGAGACCACCAACAAGGAGTGGACCAATGATATCTTCAACTGGACCCACGGCCGCTACTCGCGCAGCTGGAACCCGTCCGAAAACGTCGAGCGTCACCGCCTGGTGGTGGCCGGCATGAGCGACCGCCTGCTGCCTTTCGGGATCATGCTTTCGTCCAAGCTGACCCTGGGCAGCGGTCTGCCGTACCGGATCACCGACTGCGCCAAAGGCTTCAGCGCCTGCGTGTCGCGCAAGGGCGAGGGCGGGTCCTTCCGCGAAGTCGACCTGGCCATGGCCAAGGATATCGGCGTCGGTTTCGGCAAGGTGTCGGTGCGCTTCGACGTCCTGAACATCTTCAACACGGTCAACTACGCCAGTTATGACGACTGGGGGGGGGGCCGACCACCAACAATCCCAATTACCTTGGCGGCGACAACGTCAAGCTGGGAACTCCGGGCGCCATCACCGGCCCGATGCGCACGGTCAAGCTGACCGCGCGCTATGCATTTTGAATAAGGGAAGTCGATGAGAAAACGCTTGATGCCGATGGCCGCGCTGGTTGGCGCCATCGCGACGATGCCGCTGGCGCCGGCCCATGGAGCACCTGCGGGTGCGGCTGCGGGGCCGGCGGCGGCGCTGCTGGACGACCTGTCCGAACGCACCTTCCGCTTCTTCTGGGAGACCGCCAACCCGGCCAACGGGCTGGTGCCCGACCGCTATCCGTCGCCGTCGTTCTCCAGCATCGCGGCGGTGGGCTTCGGCCTGACCGCCTACCCGATCGGCATCGAGCGCGGCTACATCACGCGCGCGCAGGCGCGCGAGCGTGTGCTGACGACCCTGCGCTTCTTCCGCAATGCGCCGCAGGGCAAGCAGGCGCAGGGCATGAGCGGCTACAAGGGTTTTTTCTATCACTTCCTGGACATGAAAACCGGCGCGCGCAGTTCCAACTCGGAGCTCTCGACCGTGGACACGGCCCTCCTGATCGCCGGCGTGCTGCACATGCAGTCGTATTTCGACGGCCCTGGCGAAGAGGAGATGGAAATCCGCCGCCTGGCCGACGAACTGTATCAGCGCGTCGACTGGCAGTGGGCGCAGGCGCGCCCGCCGGCCATCGTGCTTGGCTGGCATCCCGAAACCGGCATGCTGCCCTACGACTGGCGCGGCTACAACGAATCGATGCTGGTGTACGTGCTGGCGCTGGCGTCGCCCACCCACCCGGTCGACCCGAAGGCGTGGGACGAGTGGACCAGCACCTACGACAAGACCTGGGGCACCTCGTGGGGCCAGGAGCACCTGGCGTTCGCCTCCCATTTCGGGCACCAGTATTCGCACGTGTGGATCGATTTTCGCGGCATTCAGGATGCCTACATGCGCAAGCGCGGCATCGATTACTTTGAAAACAGCCGGCGCGCGACCTACGCGCAGCAGGCCTACGCGATCGCCAATCCGCTCGGCTGCAAGGGCTACGGCGCCAATCTGTGGGGCG
Source organism: Massilia genomosp. 1 (assembly GCF_011682185.1). NCBI lineage: Bacteria > Pseudomonadati > Pseudomonadota > Betaproteobacteria > Burkholderiales > Oxalobacteraceae > Massilia > Massilia genomosp. 1. The sequence continues at coordinate 20,702 of NZ_WHJF01000101.1, read as the reverse complement.
TGACCGCCAGCGATGGCCCGGCCGACGCCACCATTACCGACGGCGGCAAGCGGCGCAAGTTCCGCAGCTACGCCGGGCGCGGCATGGGCAAGGAGCACTACGACGACTGCACCATCGCGCCGACCGGCGCGGCGGCGTCGATCGCCTTCGCGCCGGAGATCGCCATTCCCGCGATCACCGACATGCATGCGCGTTACGGCAAGCAGATCTACGGTAAATACGGCTTCCTCGACGCCTTCAATCCAAGCTTCGACTTCGGCATCAAGCTGGCCAACGGGCGGCGCGTGCCGGGCTTCGGCTGGATCGATACCGACTACCTGGGCATCGACCAGGGCCCGATCCTGGCGATGATCGCCAACCACCGCGACGAATCGGTGTGGCGCGTCATGCGCGGCAATCCGGTGATCCGCACCGGCTTGCGCCGCGCCGGCTTTTCGGGCGGCTGGCTCCAGACCGGGGCCAGGCCATGAATTTGCGGCGGCGCCACTGGGTCGCCGGTTCGGCGCTGGCGCTGCTGCTGGCGGGCTGCGAACGGCGCAGCGGCGGCCCGGTGGAGCTGCGCCTGTGGGCCATGGGGCGCGAGGGCGAAGTGGTCAAGGAACTGCTGGCCGAGTTCGAAAAGCGCAACCCCGGCATCCGCATCAAGGTGCAGCAGTTGCCGTGGCTGTCGGCGCAGGAAAAACTGCTGACCGCTTTCGCCGGCGACGTGACGCCCGACCTGTGCCAGCTCGGGAACACGTGGATACCCCAGTTCGCGGCGCTGGGCGCGATCGAGCCGCTGGGGGATCGTATCGACCGTGCCGACGGCGTCATGAGCGCCGACTATTTTCCCGGCATCTGGGCCTCGAACCAGATCGACACCCAGTTGTTCGGCGTGCCCTGGTACGTCGACACGCGCCTGATTTACTACCGCAAGGACTTGCTGCTGGACGCCGGCTTTGCCACGCCGCCCGCCAGCTGGGCCGAGTGGATGGGCGCCATGCGCGCGATCAAGCAGCGCAGCCCGCAGAATTATGGCGTGCTGCTGCCGCTGAACGAATACGAACAACTGCTGTCGCTGGCGCTGCAGCAGGATGCGCCGCTGCTGCGCGATGGCGGGCGCTTCGGCGACTTCCGCCATGCCGATTTTCGGGCCACGCTGCAGTTCTACCTCGACCTGTTCAAGAATGGCCTGGCGCCGCGCTTGTCGGCCACGGCGATTTCGAACGTGTGGGATGAATTTGCGAAGGGATTTTTCGCGTTCTATATTTCGGGGCCGTGGAATATTGGTGAATTCAAGCGCCGCCTGCCTCCCGATAAACAGAACACCTGGATGACGGCGCCCCTGCCCGGACCGCACGGACCAGGCGCCTCGGTGGCCGGCGGCGCCAGCCTGGTCGTGTTCAAGACGTCGCAGCATAAGGAAGAGGCGTGGAAGGTGATCGAATACCTGTCGCAACCGGAAGTGCAGCGGCGTTTTTACCAGATGACCGGCAACCTGCCGCCGCGCCGCAGTGCCTGGGCTGACCCGGCGCTGCAGGGCGATCCGTATTCGGCGGCCTTTCGCGAGCAGTTAGAGCGCGCCAAGTCGCCGCCCAAGGTGCCAGAATGGGAGCGCATCGGCACCGAAATGCGCATCGTGACCGAGGCGCTGGTGGCGGGCCGCATGACGATCGAGCAGGCCGTGACGGAGCTTGACGCGCGCACCGACCGCATCCTGGAAAAACGCCGCTGGATGCTCGACCAGCGGGGCAGGGCATGAAGACGGGCCGCGCCGCATGGTGGATGGTGGGGCCGCCGCTGCTGGTGATCGGCGTGTTTTTCTTTGTGCCGGTGCTGGCCGCGCTGGCGATGAGCATGACCGACTTCGACCTGTACGCGCTGGCGGACCTGAACAAGCTGCGCTTCATCGGCCTGGCCAATTATGCGGAACTGCTGCAAACGCCGCTGTTCTGGAAGGCGCTGGGCAACACGCTGTTTTTCGTGGTGGTTGGCGTACCGCTCTCGATCGCCGCTTCGCTCGGCGCGGCGCTGCTGCTCAACTCACAACTGGCGTGGTTCAAGCCGCTGTTTCGCACCGCCTTCTTTGCGCCGGTGGTCACCTCGATGGTGGCCGTCGCCGTCATCTGGCGCTACCTGTACCACTCACGCTATGGCTTCATCAACTACGGGCTCGATCTGGTGGGACTGGCGCCGGTGGACTGGCTGGGCGACCCGCGTTTTGCGATGCCCTCGATTATCCTGTTCGCGGTCTGGAAGAATTTTGGGTACAACATGATCATCTTCCTGGCCGGCCTGCAAAGCATCCCGGGCGACTTGTACGAGGCGGCCGAACTCGATGGCGCGCGCAGCGTGGCCATGCTGCGTCACATCACCCTGCCGGCCCTGGCGCCGACCATGTTCATGGTCAGCATCCTCACCATGGCCGGCTACTTCCAGCTGTTTGCCGAACCGTACATGATGACCGAAGGCGGGCCGCTGCAAAGCACCGTCAGCGTGTTGTACTTCATGTACGAGCAGGGCTTCAAGTGGTGGAACCTGGGTAGCGCCACGGCGGTCGCCTTCATCCTGTTCCTGCTGATGTTCGGCGTGACCATGCTGCAGATGCGCGTGGCCGGCCGCGGGCTGGAAGAATGAGCGCGCGTAGCGGGACCATGCCTAGGGGCGTGTGGGTCAATGCGCTGCTGGTGCTGTGCGCGCTGCTGGCCATGTTTCCGCTGCTGTGGATGGCGTCCGTGTCGTTCATGGCGCACGGCGAAGCGAGCCACTTTCCGCCGCCGCTGTTGCCGCGCCAGGCTACGCTGGCCAATTACCTGGAGCTGTTCGCGCAGGCCGGCATCGGGCGCTATTTTTTGAACAGCCTGTTGCTGGCGGTGGCCGCGACGCTGCTGTCGCTGGCGTTCAATGTGGGCGCAGGCTACGCGTTCGCCAAGCTGCGCTTCGCGGGGCGCGACCGCATCTTCAAGCTGCTGCTGGGAGCTTTGGTGATTCCAGGGCAGGTGGCGATGCTGCCGCTGTTTTTGATCATGAAGCAGATGGGGCTTGTGAATACCTACATCGGCGTGCTGGTGCCGGCGGCGGCCAGCATCTTCGGGATTTTTCTGGTGCGCCAGTATGCGCTGACCATTCCCGATGCCTTGCTGGAGGCGGCGCGGCTCGATGGCGCCAGCGAGTTCCGCATCTTCCGCTCGATCGTGCTGCCGCTGCTGGCGCCGATCCTGGTGACGCTGGCGATCTTCAGCTTTTTGGGCAGCTGGAACGACTTCATGTGGCCCTTGATCGTCCTCACCGACAAGGACCTGTACACGCTGCCGGTGGCGCTGGCGTCGCTCTCGCGCGAGCACGTGCAGGATAACGAAATGATGATGGCCGGCTCGGTGCTCACCATCCTGCCGGTGCTGCTGCTGTTCCTGGTGTTGCAGCGCTATTACATCCAGGGCCTGCTGGTGGGGAGCGTGAAGGGATGAGGAAACCGTGGCCGCTGCTGTTATGCGCCATGGTCAGCGCGCAGGCGCAGGAACGCATCCTCGACGACTTCGAACGGCCCCTCGCGTGGAAGGCGGTGGTGTGGGACGGGGTCACCGCCAGCGCGTCGGGCGCGCCCGGCGTGCAGGGGCAGGGCATGCGCTTCGACTTCGACTTCGGCAGCGCCGCCGGCTACGCCGCCGCGCGGCGCGCGTTGCCGCTCGACTTCGAGGGCGACTACGCCATCTCGTTCTGGATGCGCGCCGACGCTCCGCTCAACAACTTTGAAATGAAACTCGTTGACGCCAGCGGCGACAACGTCTGGTGGGTCAAGCGGCCCAACTTCGCCATCTCGCGCGAGTGGCAGAAGGTCACCTTCAAGAAGCGCCATATCGATTTTGCCTGGGGGCCGGCCAAGGACCGCACCTTGCGCCGCGCCGAGCAGATGGAACTGGTGGTCAGCGCCGGGCGTGACGGCGGGCGCGGGTCGGTCTGGATCGACGACCTGCGCATGCGCGCCATTGCCCCGGCGGGACCGCCGCCCGCACCCGTCATTTCAACAACACCCGGCGCGGTGACAGTCGATTACGGCGTGCCGCGTGAATTCGGCGGCATCGTGCTGCACTGGGCCGACCGGCTGCACGCCGCCCGCTACGAGGTCGCTTTTTCCGATGACGGCAGTACCTGGCGCACCGTGCGCAAGGTACAAGATGGCACGGGTGGCGCCGATCCGCTGCTGCTGGGCGAGTCGGAGGCGCGCTACGTGCGCGTGACGATGCCCGACGCGGCTGCGCAGCGTTACCAGCTGGACCGCGTCGAACTCAAGGACCTGGCGTACGGCGCCTCGGCCAACCGCTTTTTCCAGGCGCTGGCGAAGGAAGCGCCGCGCGGCCATTACCCGCGCGGCATGTCGGGACAACAGAACTACTGGACCGTGCTCGGTGTCGACGGCGGCCGCGAGACGGGGCTGATCTCGGAAGACGGCGCCATCGAGGCGGCGCGCGCCGGCTTCACGATCGAGCCGTTTGTCGTTGATAACGGAAAGCTTGCCACCTGGGCCGATGTGACGATGTCACAGTCGCTGCAGGATGGCTATTTACCGATACCGTCGGTCAGCTGGATGGCGCCGCGCTGGCAGTTGCGCACAAGCGCGTTCGCGCAAGGTACGCCGGCCACCTCGCAACTGATTGCGCGCTACGACTTGGCCAATACCTCGGATTTTCCCTTGGCCTTGCGCTTGGTGTTGGCGCTGCGCCCCTTGCAAGTCAATCCGCCGATGCAGTTCTTGAATACCCCGCCCGGCGTCAGCCCGATCCGCGCGCTCGCGTGGAATGGCGACAGCTTCGCCGTCGATGGCGTCACCCGTGTCTGGAGCCTTGCCGTGCCCGGCCTGGCTGGCGTGTCCTCCTTCGACCATGCCGCCATTCCGGCGCGCCTTGCGGACGACGGCTGGAGCGCGCTGCGGCGGGTGGATGACGAAGCCGGTTTCGCCTCCGGCGCGCTGGCGTACGACGTCACGCTGGCGCCGCGAGCGACGGCGGTGTTCGGCCTGGCGCTGCCGTTGAATGGCCAGCCGGGCGCACCGCGACTGGCCGGCGCCACGCCCGGGCAGTGGCTGACGGCGATGCAGGAGGAAGTCGCCGAACAGTGGCGCGCGCGCCTGAACCGGGTATCGATCACCGTTCCGGCGGCGGCGCAGCCGCTGGTCGATACCTTGCGTTCGTCGCTGGCGCACATCTTGATGACGCGCGACGGCGCGGCGCTCATGCCCGGCACGCGCTCGTACGCCCGCTCCTGGATACGCGATGGCGCCATGATGTCGGAAGCGATGCTGCGGCTCGGGAACGACAACGTCGCGCGCGACTACGCCGACTGGTTCGCCCAATACCAGTTCGCAAACGGGAAAATCCCCTGCTGCGTGGACCGGCGCGGGTCCGACCCGGTGCCCGAAAACGACAGCCAGGGCGAGTTCATTTTCCTGGTTGCGCAGTTGTGGCGCTACACCCACGACCGCGAGCTGGTGACGCGGCTGTGGCTGCGCGTGAAGGCGGCGGCGGCTTACATGGAGCAGCAGCGCCAGTCCGAACGCAGCGCGGCCAACCTCGCGCCGCAGCGGCGCATGCTGTATGGCCTGCTGCCGGCGTCGATCAGCCACGAAGGCTATTCGGCCAAGCCGATGCATTCGAACTGGGACAATTTTTGGGGCCTGCGCGGCTATCGCGATGCCGCCATGCTGGCCGCGCTGCTCAATCAGGCCGCCGACGCCGCCACCTTGCGCGCACAGGGCGACCAGTTCGAACGCGAACTGCTGGCGTCCCTGCGCCTGAGCGCCAGCACGCACGGTATCGACTACCTTGCCGGGGCGGCGGAACTGGGCGACTTCGATCCCACCTCGACCACGATCGCACTGTCTCCGGGCGGCCTGCAACAACGCCTGCCGCAAGACCTGCTGCACGGGACGTTCGAGCGGTACTGGCGCGAGGCGGTGGCGCGGCGCGACGGCCGGCGCGAGTGGAACGATTACACGCCGTACGAACTGCGCAACGTGGCCGCTTTCGTGCGGCTTGGATGGCGCGGGCGCGCACACGAACTGCTCGACTTTGTCATGCGCGACCGCCGGCCCGCCGCGTGGAACCAGTGGGCCGAAGTGGTGGGGCGCGACGCGCGCAAGCCGCGCTTCGTGGGCGATATGCCGCATGGCTGGATTTCGTCGGACTATATCCGCTCCGCGCTCGACCTGTTTGCGTACGAGCGTGAGTCCGATCAGTCCTTGATTGTCGCGGACGGCATTCCAGCCGCATGGCTTGACGGCGCCGGTGTCGGCGTGCGGGGTTTGCGCACGACGTATGGAACGCTGGACTACGCCATCCGGGCCGAAGCGCGCGGCATCAGCATGACGATCGGCGGTAAGATGAATCGGCCGCCGGGTGGCGTGCTGCTGCGCGCCTTGGACCAGCGTTGGCGCGGCGCGCGCACCACCATCAACGGCAAGCGCGCCTGCTGGCGCGGCGGTGAACTGCGCATCGGCGCGCTGCCGGCCACCGTTTTCATCGCAGTCGATCACACCAAGGGAAAACCATGAGCAACGCAATCGAATTTCCCAAGAACTTCCTGTGGGGCGCCTCCACCTCGGCCTACCAGATCGAAGGCTCGCCGCTGGCCGATGGCGCGGGACCGAGCATCTGGCAGCGCTTCGCCCACTCGCCCGGCAATATCCGCGATGGCGACACCGGCGACGTGGCCTGCGACCATTACCGCCGCTGCGCGCAAGACGTGGCGCTGATGTGCGAGATCGGCTTGCAGGCCTACCGTTTCAGCATTTCGTGGAGCCGCGTCATGCCGTCCGGGCGCGGCGCGGTTAACCCGGTCGGCATCGGCTTCTACGACGAGCTGGTGGACCGCCTGCTGGCGCAGGGCATCAAGCCGATGGTCACCTTGTTCCACTGGGACTTGCCGGAAGCGCTGGACAACCAGGGCGGCTGGCTCAATCGCGACATCGCCGACTGGTTTGCCGATTACGCGCGCGTGATGTTCGAGCGGCTCGACGACCGCGTCACCTCGTGGGCCACGCTCAACGAGCCGTGGGTGGTGTCCGACGGCGGTTACCTCAATGGCACCTTGGCGCCGGGGCACCACAACCGCTTCGAAGCGCCCATCGCCGCGCACAACCTGCTGCGCGCGCATGGCGCGGCCGTGAAGGCGTACCGCGAAGTGGGCAAACATGAGATCGGGCTGGTGGTGAACCTGGAACCGAAGTACCCGGCCAGCGACAGCGCGGCCGACCAGCAAGCGGCCGCGCGTGGCCATGCCTACATGAACGGCCAGTTCCTCGACCCGGTGTTCTTCGGGCGCTATCCGGAAAAGATGAAGGACGTGTACGGCGACGCCTGGCCCGAGTGGCCGGCGGAAGACTTCGAGCTGATTCGCCAGCGGCTCGACTTCATCGGCGTCAATTACTACACGCGCAGCGTGACGCGCGACGAGGCCACCGCCTTGCCGGTGCGCGCGGTGGCGGTGCGCCAGCCGCTGGCCACCTATACCGAGACCGGCTGGGAGGTGCATGCGAAGGGCTTGAGCGACACGCTCGACTGGGTGGCCGCGCGCTACGGCAATCCGCCGCTGTACATCACCGAGAACGGCGCCGCCTTTTTCGATCCGCCGGTGGCCGAAGGAGGGCGGGTACACGACCCGCTGCGGATCGACTATTACCAGAAGCACCTGCGCGCCATCCACGACGTGATCCAGAAGGGTGTGGACGTGCGCGGCTACTGCGCCTGGTCGCTGCTGGACAACCTCGAATGGGCGCATGGCTTTTCCAAGCGCTTCGGCATCGTGCATGTGAATTTTGCGACCCAGGAGCGCACGCTCAAGGACAGCGCGTATTTTTACCGCGAGGTGATCGCCACCAATGGCGCGGTGCTCGACGGCGTGGCGGCGCGGCCGTCGCCATGGACTGGCGCGGCGATGTGGACCGAGTGAGGTCGGTTGGATAATTTTCTTCTTGCTGAAATATATCCCTCGTAAGATTGCCTGGAGCTAGGGTTGGTCTGCCTTCGCGGCTTTCGTCGCGTCGACTGCTTGCTCGGGCTCGATCAGATATTCTGTCTGGCAGAAAGAGTATGGCTGAATAAATTCGGGGAAAAATACCAGGTTCTTGCCCTCGACCCAGATCCGGTACGAGCTGTTTTTCAGGTAAAAATCGCAGCGTTCGTCCTCGACGTTCAATCGCAGTTTGCTGTCGTCGATCAGGGTTTCGGCGGTTTGCTCGTCGAGTCGGATCAATTCCTTGTTTTTCGTAATGCTGGGCATGATTGTTGCGGAGGGCAACATCTGCTTGAACAAGGCCCGCGCCGGCACCAGCTCGCCGGTCTTGAGCGCAAACACCCGCGCTTCCTTTTCTTCGTCGGGCGACCCGGCGCACACGGTCGACTTGGCAAACACGACGCTCAGGTAGGCGTCGGACACGAGTACCTTGTCGAATGCCAATTTGTACCGCCACGGGCGGCCCTGGGCGGCGCCGCCGCACTGCTTGGCCTCGTTGGCGAAACCGGCCGCGGCCGTCTTCAGGATGGCATTGACGTGGACCACGGCTTTGCGGGGCATGCCGGCGACCGCGTCGAGCGACACGGTTTGAATCGCCACGCTTGTTGTTGGCGTGCTGTCCGCGACCCGGTAGCCAAGCGGCGCGGGCGCCAGCCCATGTGCCTGTGCCTGCAAGATCGGCAGGCACAGGCTCGCGCGTGCTGCAAAAGCCACTATGTTCATGAATCAAGCATCCTCATGCGTGGGTAAGTGTTGTCAGATCCTTGCGACCGTTTTTGCCGGCGACCGCTGGTCCGCTGACGCCGCCTGGAACGCGCAGCAGATCATGGCGTTCGGGGGATGATCGGGCAAGAGGATAATGTACCAGCAGCGGCCATCGGGCGAGGACGCGTTCCATCCCGGGCTCCCGGCGGCGTTTTGCTGACGCGCCTGCCTCGCACACTATCGGTTACAAGGCGATGTTGTATTTGGCCGACACCAAGGGAAACAAAAAATTCTGCTGGCCGGTGCTCTTTCAGGCTGCAGGTTTGTCTACGTGACTACAACAATTGCCTAAAATATATTCATGCAATATGCATGATGAACGGAAATCAATGAACTAAAGAACTTCATATTCCATCTAAACAATTTCTTTATTGCACATATGTCTGATAAAATGCTCGGCTCGTTACGATTTGTGCAATAGATCAGGCCATGTATGTGGGCTGTGACGCGCCCGCCATGCTGCTTACTCAACCTTCTACCTTGCTCTGTTTTCCGCCGCGCTTGCTCAAGCTGGGCTCCCTGGTGCATGTCGCCCTGTTGGTCATGTCGGCCTCGACCGCCTCGGCGCAACATGTCGCCACGCCGGGCGCGCCTGCGCTCAACCCGCTCGAGGTGGCGCAGGAAGGTATCCGCCGGCAGGAAGAGCGCACGCGCGAGCAGCAACAGCAATTGCAGACCAAGGCCGACCTGCTGCAAGCGGCGCAGCCCATCGCCGCCTGAGCAAATTGCCGGCCGAGACCCCTTGTTTTTCGATCAAGAGCATTACTGTCGGTAACAAGCAAGAGCTCGGCTCGCTGGCTTCCACGGTCGCCCCTTTCCTCGGCCAGTGCGTCGGCGTGCAGGGCGTGCGCCAGATCGCCGCCGTGCTCGACGCCAAATTGATCGCGCTGGGCTACGTCACCAGCCGTGTCAGCTTGCCGCAGCAAAACCTGAGCGAAGGCAAGCTGGTGTTCGCGCTGCACATTGGCCGCGTGGCCGGCGTGAAGATGGTCCGCGCTGGCATGCCGGGCGACGTGGCCGACACCGACTGGGGCACCTGGACCAACGCTTTTCCGCTGGCGGCCGGGGACGTGCTCAACATCCGCGACCTGGAACAGGGCGTCGAGCAGATGAAGCGCTTGCCGAGCCAGACGGTCACGACCCGCATCGAGCCCGGCATGGAGGCCGACAGCAGCGTGGTGCTGGTCGAACGCAATGCGGCGAGCCTGCTCGAACGCACGCGCAGCGCTGTCACCCTGGACAACTCCGGCTCCGAAGCGCTGGGTCGCGCGCAGTTGTCCGGCTCGCTCTCGCTCGATAACGCCGCCGGCCTGAACGACCTCCTTAGCCTGAGCAGCAACATTAACGCCCAGCAGCCAAGGCGCGACCATCGCAGCTACAGCCTGTCGGCCAATTACAGCATTCCGTGGGATTACCACAGCTTTTCCGTCTCGCACAGCAACAGCCGCTTCGCCCAGTTTGTGCAAGGCACGACCGCGCGTTTTCTGTCCAGCGGCAGCAGCAGCACGGCCGAGGCCCGCTGGAGTTACCTGGCATGGCGCAGCGCCTCGGCCAAGGCTGGCGTGTACGCGGCCCTGTCGAGCCGTCGCGCGCGCAGTTTCCTCGACGATGTGGAACTGGTCGTGCAGCGCCGCCGCACCACCAGCGCCCAGGGTGGCGTTACCCTGAAGCAGTACCTCGGCCAAGGCGTGCTCGAGCTCGACCTCGGTTACCGCATGGGCATCGGCCTGGGCAGCGCCGAAGCCGATTACCCGAGCGCGGCCGAGGGCGGCCTGACCCTGCGTCCGCGCATCTTTAGTGTTAACGGCTCGTACAGCCAGCCGTTCAAGGTGGCTGGGCGCGCAGCGCAGTACAGCGCCAGCCTGCGCCTGCAAAAAACCGGCGACATGACCTTGTCCGCCGACCAGATCAGCATTGGCGGGCGCTACAGCGTGCGTGGCTTCGACGGCGACAGCGTGTTGCTGGCCGAAAGCGGCGCGATCCTGCGCAACGATGTCTCGACCGGCTTGCCCTCCATCGCCGGCATCGACAGCAGCGCCTTCGTGGCGCTCGACATCGGCAAGGTCTCGGGGCCAAGCGCCGCCGGCCTGGTCGGCGACACCCTGGCCGGCGTCGCCGCCGGCGTGCGCGGCCGATGGAAGGGGCTGGTGTTCGACGCCAGCCTGGCTATCCCGGTCAGTAAACCGGAGCGTTTCAGGACGCGTGCCGTCACCCCATCGGTATCGGTCACGTATTCGCGCTGAGCATCCCGCAGTTGTCAGCAGTTTTTCAGCAGTACCCCCTTTGCAGCACCCGTTTGACGCCGTTCAGGCACCCAAGGACCCATCATGAAATCACCCATCCGCCATCTGTTGAGCAAGCAAACCACCCTGACCGCGGCCGACCGCCTGGTCGCGGAGCAGTTGCTTGAACCGATCGAGAGCGCCGGCGGCACGCGGCGCCCGTGGGCGCGGGTGGTGGCCCAGGTGATGATCGTGTTGCAGATCCTGCAGACGGCCCTGGTGGCGGCACCCGCCAACGCCCAGGTGGTGGCCGCAGGCAACGCCCCGGCCGGGCAAAAACCGCTGGTCGATGCCGCCGCCAATGGCGTGCCGATCGTGCTGATCGCGCCGCCGAGCGCGGCCGGTGTGTCGCACAACCGCTATGACCAGTTTAACATCGGCAAGCAGGGCTTGATCCTGAACAACAGCCGCGAGGCGACCGGCACCCAGCTGGGCGGCATCGTCAATGGCAACATGCAGCTCGGCACCACCAGCGCGCGCATCATTCTCAACGAAGTTACCTCGAGCAACCCATCGCAGCTGAATGGCTACATCGAAGTGGCCGGCCAGCGCGCCGACCTGGTCATCGCCAATCCGAACGGCATCCGTTGCGACGGCTGCGGCTTTCTCAACACCGCAGGGCGCGCCACCCTGACCACCGGCACGCCGACCTATAACAGCGCCGGCCAACTGGACAGCCTGAACGTGCAGCGCGGCGTGATCAGCATCGGCGCCGGCGGCTTGAACGCAAGCAACATGGAACAGCTCGACTTGCTGGCGCGCGGCATCGTGATCGAAGGCGAGATTTCGACCAAGAACCTGCAAGCGGTGCTCGGTGCCAACAAAGTCTTGTATGGCACGCTCAAAGCCACCCAGCAAGACGGCAGCGGCAGCGCGCCCAGGTTCGCGATCGATATCGCCGAACTGGGTGGCATGTACGCCAACCAGATTTACCTGGTCGCGACCGACAAGGGCCTGGGCGTTAACAGCGCCGGCCGGATTGCCGCGCTGGCTGGCAACCTGATGCTGAGCGCGCAGGGCGATCTGACCCTGAAAGACAATTACAGTAAACAGGACGTCGTCCTCGCCAGCACCGGCAAGGTGAGCTTGACCGGCCAGACCAACGCCGGCCGGGACGTGCGTATCGCCGCGCCCGACAGCATTGCCATCGCCACAGGCGCGGTGCTGCGCGCCGAACAACGCGTGCTGCTGAGCACCCGCCAGATCGACAACAGCGGCAGCGTCATCCAGAAATCGGCAAGCCAGGCACTGGTGCTGGCGGCCGAACGCATCAACAGCAGCGGCAGCATGTATTCGGCCACCGACCTGACCCTGCAAGCGACAGCTATTGACGGCGTCGGCGGCGTGTTGCAGGCCGAGCGCGGCCTGAACGTGACGGCCGACAGCATTGCGCTCGACCGGCAGCAGTGGGCGGCCAACGACGCGGTCACGGTCAAGGCAGGCGCGCTGCGCGCCACCAACGGCGTGCTGGCCGCCGGCAGCGCGCTGTCGCTGGACGCCACGGGCCTGCTCGACGTGCAAGGCAGCAAGCTGAGCGCCACCAAATCGGTCGCACTGAGCGGCCAGGGTGTACGCAGCGCCGCCGCCACCGTGACGGCGGCCTCGGTCGTGCTCGATGCCGGCAAGGGCAAGCTGGATAATGCCGGCGGCATCCTGTACGCCTCCGAAGCCATGGACGTGCGCGCGAGCGGCATCGACAATACACGCGGCAAGATCGTGGCCATCGACACCCTGGCGCTCAACGCCGGCGGCGGCGCGCTCGACAACACGGGCGGCACGGTGGCGTCGAACAAGGCGCTGTTTGCCGATGTGGGCAGCATCCGCAACCGCGACGGCACCGTGTCCACCTCCAGCGACCTGGTATTGGATGGCGCCGTCGACAACAACAAAGGCAAGCTGATCACGGCCGGCGCCTTCACCTTCGCCGGCAGCGCGTTCGATAACGCCGGCGGCGCCATCCAGGCCGGGCAAGCGGTCCGCTTGCATGCCAGCGGCACGATCGACAACGCCGGCGGCGTGATCCAGAGCACCGCCTCGGGCGTCACCATCCAGGCCGACCGTCTCGACAATACCAGGGGCGCGCTCGGCGCCGTCGGCGACATTTTGATCGACGCGCAACGCCTGCTCGGCGCCAACGGCGAAATGAACGCCGGCGGCAAGCTGGCGCTGGCCGGCGCCTCGCTCGACCTGGCCGGCGCCAAGCTTGCCAGCGGCGGCACCCTGGCGCTTGCGGCCAGCGACATCGTCGCCACTGCGGCGACCGTGCACGCCGGGCAGGCCCTGGGCATCAAGGCCACCAACCTGTCCGCCGCCGGCGCCAGCCTGACCTCGGTTGGCACCGTCGACCTGGCCATCAGCGGCGATGCTTCGCTCGACAAGGCGTCGATTGCCGCCAACGGCAACATCAAGCTCGACAGCCGCAACCTGAACGCCCAGCAACTGCGTGTGGAAAGCGGCGCCAGCGTGGCCGTCAAGGCCGGCCTGGTCGACCTGCGCGACGCCACGCTGTCCGGCGCGCGCGGCTTGGCCCTCGATACCGGCAATCTGCTGATGCAGGGCGGCAGCGCCGTTTCCGGCGGAAACCTGAGCATTACCGGCCAGAGCCAGCAGGGTGGCAAACTGTCGGCGGCGGGCGACATCGACATCACCATGGCGCAACGGCTCGACCTTGCCGGCGGCGCCATGCTGGCCGGCGGCGACATTGCCGCGCAGGCGCAGGGGATCGTCACCGACAAGGCGCAAGTGGGCGCAAAGCACATTCTGCTCGACGCCGGGCTGCAAAGCCTGAGCAACGTACAGGGGACGGTCGTGGCCGAATCCGGCGGCGCCACGGGCAGGCCGGCATTGGTGGTGCGCGGCAATGGCATCGATAACAGCGGCGGTGCACTCTCGTCCGACGCGAATGCCGTGTTCGACGCGAACAAGCAGGTGTTTAACAATACCGGTGGCAATGTCGTGGTGGCCGGCAACTTGGACTTGCTCTCCGGCGCGCTGAAAAACAGTTTCGGCAGCCTCGCCGTCGGCAACAGCATCGTCATGCGCGACAATGATGTGGACAATACCGACGGCCAGCTACGCTCGGGCAAGGATATCGTCATCGACGCCAGCGGCAAGCGCTTCCTCAACGAACGCGGCCTGGTCGAGGCGCAGGGTGCGATGACCCTCTCGGCCGTCGAACTGAACAACAACGGCGGCAGACTGGCGGCCAACCAGGCCCTCACCCTCGCCGCCGGCGCCCTGGACAACAGCGGCGGCACCGTGGCGGCGGGCAAGGATTTATCCCTGAGCGTCAGCGGCGTCATGACCAGCACCAATGGCGCCTTGCGCGCCGGCGGCCCGATCAGCATCAGCGCAGGGCGCCTGGACGCGGCCGGAGCGCGCATCTCGTCGCAAGACCGGATCGTGATTGCCGCTGACAATGGCATCAAGCTGGACCAGGGCGAGATCAAGGCCGGCGGCGGCATCGACCTGTCCGCCTCTGGCGTGCAGGCGAACCGCGCCAGCATCACCAGCAACGGCGCGATCGCCATCAACGGGCGAGACAACATCAACCTGGGCGGCGCCGACATCAACGCCAATGGTCCGCTGACGGTCAAGGCCGGCAACAGCGCCAGCCTGGCGGGCGCGCAGATGGCGAGCAATGCGACGTTGCAGGTCAGCGCCGCCAGCATCGACGCCGGCGCCAGCCGCCTGTCGAGCGCGGGGGACTTGAACCTGCAAGCCGATGACGGCGCCATCAAGCTGGCCGACAGCGTCGTGACCAGCGGCGCGCGCCTGCGCATCGACGGCGCGGGCATCAACGCCACCAACGCACGCCTGGCATCGAAGGGCGACATCGTGCTCGACACGCGCGGCCAGGACTACCAGGGCGCAGGCAGCATGCACCGCAGCGAGTCGGGCGGCATCACGGTCAAGGCCAACAATATCCTGGCCGGCGGGCATGCGCTGAACCAGGGTTTCATTGCCAACGGCGATATCAGGCTCGATGCGACAGGCGTGATCGACACGTCCAACAGCAGCGTTTCGTCCGGCAGTAACATTGTGCTCAACGCCGGCAAGGGCATCAGCACGGCCGGCGGCGCACTGTCGGCGGGCGGCAGCGCCAGCTTGTCCGGCACGACCATCGACAATGCCAAGGGCGCGATCGCGGCCAACGGCGCACTGCTGGTCGTGGCGCGCGAAGGCGGCATCGACAACACCGGCGGCAGCATGCTGTCGGGTACCCAACTGACGCTGCAAACGCGCACCGGCCTGGACCGCATCGCCGGCAAGCCGGTCGCGGCCGGCGGCGCGACCGACCTGAATAACAAGGGCGGTTCGATCGTGGGCGTGGGTGGGGCCGTCATCAACAGCGGCAGCATCGACAATAGCGGCGGCAAGATTGCCAGCGGCAACAAGCTGGTGCTCGACCTCGGCAACAGCGACCTGCGCGGCGCCAAGGGCAGCGTGCTCAGCGAAAACGGCTTGACCCTGAACGCGCGCCAGATCGACCTGAGCGGCGCCCAAGTGCGCGCCGGCAAGGGCGTGACCATCTCGGCCGAGCAAATCGTGGCGCAGGGCGCGTCGCTCAGCGCCGCCGGCGGCGACCTGCTGATCGACAGCAAGGGCAGCAGTGTCGACGCCAGCGGCGCGGACATGCTGGCATCAAACCTGCTGAGCCTGAAAACCGGCGCGCTCAAGCTGGGGCTGGCGAAGCTTTCCAGCGGCGCCGGCGCCACCATCGCCAGCGCCGCGCTCGACGCGCGCCAGGCAAGCATCCAGGCCGGCGGCGACATCGTCATCGGCAGTGCGGCAATCAAGGCCCAGGATGGGTCGATCGGCGCCGGCGGCAAGCTGGCCGTGAGCGCGACCTCGATCAAGGGCGGCCAGTATTCGGCGTTCAAGGACCTGTCGGTGGTGAGCACCGGCGGCATCGACCTGGGCAAGAGCGCCTTGCCGGGCGCGCAGGGCGGCGCCTTCCTGACCGACGCGGCGTTGTCGGTCACCTCGCAAGGCCTGATTCTCGACCACGGCCGGGCCATCGGCAAGAACGTCACGCTCGACGTCGGCAACGGCGTGCTGAGCAATCGCGGCGGCGTCATTCTCGCCACCGACAGCGCGGCCAGCGCGCCGGCGCTCACGCTGGTCAGCAATGGCCTGGACAGCACGGGCGGGAGCATCGTCAGCAATGGCGACCTGGTCATTAACAGCGGCAACGGTACGCTGGACAACAGCCAAGGCAACATCGGCGCCCTGCGCACGCTCGACGTCAAGGCCGGCAATGCCGCTAACGCGGGCGGCAGCATGGTGGCCAATACCGCCCTGACGATGCAAGTGCAGGCGCTCGACAACCAGGCCGGCAAGATCCAGGCCGGGACCAGCCTGAACCTCAAGGCGGGCGACATCGACAACCGCGCCGGCACCCTGGCCGGCGGCAGCAGCGTCGAGCTGACCGCCGGCAAGGTCGACAGCAGCGGCAAGGCGTTGATCGGCAGTAATGGCAACGTGACCTTGCACACCAAGGGATTGAACAACAACGACAGCCAGGTCACGGCAGGCGGCAAGCTGGCCATCGATACCGGCCCGGACGGTGCGATCGGCAACGTTAAAGGCACGCTGGCCAGCGACGGCGCGATGACCCTGGCCAGCGCCGGCAATCTGGACAACAGCGGCGGCAAGATCGCGGCCGGCAAGGAGCTCGGCCTGACCATCAAAGGCGCGCTCGTCAATCGCGCGGGCGCGATCCAGGCGGGCGGCGACATGCTGCTCTCGAGTATGAAAGGCATCGACAACGATGCCGGCAAGATCATCGCCGACGGCGCGCTGGGTATCGACGGCGCCGCGCTGACTACCAAGAAAGGCTTGATCAGCGCGGGCAAGGACCTGACGGTCGATGTCAAGACCCTCGGCGGCGCGCTCGATAACGCGGGCGGCCAGATCCAGGCCAGCGGCAAGGCCAGCATCGCGGCCAAGGGCGTGGGCAACGTGGATGGCATCCTCATCGCCAACCAGGAATTGGTGGTAGACAGCGGCAAGGCCCTGCTGGACAACCGTGGCGGCATCGTACAGAGCGCCAAGGCATCGGTCGTGATCGACGCCGGGGACATCGCCAGCGAAGGAGCAAACAGCGCCATCGTGGCGGCGACCGATGTGACCATTGCCGGTGGTAACATCGACAGCGGCAAAGGCTTGATCAGCGCGGGCAAGGACCTGTCGCTGATCGCCCAGGGCGCGTTGAACAACGCGCAAGGCCGCATCACGGCCGGCGCCAACGCCACCGTGCAGGGCAAGGGCATCGACAACAAGGCGGCGCTGCTGAGCGCCGGCAAGGCGCTGACGGTGCAGGCCGGCAGCGGCGTGCTGGTCAACAGCGGCGGCAACATCCTGGCGGGCGAGTCGCTCAAGCTTGGCGCCGCCAGCGTACAGAACCAGGGCGGCACGCTCGCCTCGAACGACGACCTGAACCTGGCGACCGAGAACAGCGGCACGCTCGACAACAGCGCCGGCACCATCCGCAGCGCGCAGGGCAGTGTCAGCCTGACGGGCGGCGAGGTGCGCAATGGCGCCATCGGCTCCGGCACACCCGCCGTCGGCGGCCTGATCGCGGCCGAAAAGGACGTGACCATCGTCGCCAACGGCGCTGTGCTCAACCGCGACGGCAGCATCCTGGCGGCCAACAAGCTGAGCATCCAGGCCAGCGGCGCGCTGGATAACACCAATGGCAAACTGACCGGCGCGAACGCGCTGGGCGTGGTCGCCAACGGCATCACGTCGGTGAACGGTTCCATGCTCAGCAACGGCGAACTGACTGCCAACGCGGGCAAGGGCGCCTTCGACAACCGCAAGGGCCTCATTTCGGGCGGTGGCAACACCAAGCTCAATGCGGCCGGCAAATTCGACAATACCGACGGCAAGATCACGACCGGCGCCAACCTGCTCGCCACGACCGGCGCCTTCGACAATGTGGGCGGGCTGATCAGCGCGCAGGGCGGCGCCAGCCTCACCACCGCCGCCTTCGACGGCCGCAAGGGCGAGGTCATCGGCCAGCAAGCGCTGACCATCGACACCCAAGGTGCGCGTTTGGACGGCTCGGACGCATGCTTTGCCAGCAATGGCGAGCTCAGTCTGGTCACCGGCGACGCCGTTTTGACCGGCAGCACGATTGCCGCCGGCGACAGCTTCGCTATCCAGTCCTCGGGCGCCAACACGCGCCTGGACGCCGACGGCATCAAGATCGCCGTCAGCAAGAACATCAGCATGACGGGCGCGGACGTGGCCCTGAACGGCAGCAATTTGCAAGCGGGCAACACGATTACCGTGGGCGGCGTCAACGTCGGCCTGAACCAGGCGGTACTGGCGGCCAACACGGCCGTGAACATCAACGGCAGCGATGTGCAGGCCGTTGCCATCGATATCCGCACGCAGGGCGATATTTCGCTTCAAGCGGTCAATACGCTCGACTACCGCTTCGGGCAGTTCGCGGCGGGCAATAACGCTGCCATCTACGGCGGCGGACTGGTGGCTACCTCCAACGCCAAGCTGGCGGCCGGCAAACGCCTGTCATTCGGCATGGGCCAGGCGCTCGACTTCAGCACCCTCGACTTTAGCTACCAGTTCGGCACCGACCTGCTGGTGCAAGCCATCGGAATTCGTACCGGCGGCGTGGCGATCAGCGGCGACAACCTGTTCTTCAACGCCGGCAGCGGCGTGCTCGACAATACCGCCGGCACCCTGACGGCCACGGGCGTGATCGACTTCAAGGCGAGCGGCATGATCAACAGCGGCGGCCTGATCGCGGCGGACCATCTGGTCTCGCTCGACGCGGGCACGGGCGCGCTGATCAACGATGGCGGCACCATCGCCAGCGCCGCCGGCAAGATCGGCATCAGCGGCAGCGACCTGCTCAACAAGAACGGCGGCAACATTACCGCCGCCGAGTCGGTGAACGTATCGGTCATCGGCCTGGCCGACAATTCCGGCGGCAACATCGTGTCCGATGGCGAAGTGAGCCTGTACGGCGGCACCCTGGTCAGCAACAAGGGCAATATCGTCAGCAACAAGGACAAAGTGACCGTCAATGTCCGCACCTTCGATAACGATGGCGGCACGGTCAGTGCCAAAACGGCACTCGATGTCAGCGCCACCCTGGATGTGAGCAACAAGGGCGGCAGCCTGATCGCGGGCACAGACGCAAGCATCATCGCCAAGAATGGCGTGAACAATAAAGAGGGCCTGATCGGGGCCACGAACAAGGTAGTGCTGACCAGCAGCACCGGCATCCTGATCAACCAGGGTGGCACGATCCAGAGCGACAAGGCGACCGTCGAGATCGACGCTGCCAAGGGCATCTGGAACCAGAAAGGCGAGATTTACGGCCTGACCGCCGTGCAGGCCACGACCGACGCCGACCTGCTGAACATGCAGGGCGGGCGCATCGCCAGCGAAGGCGAGGTCAAGTTGAGCAGCCTGAAGGGCAAGCTGGACAATGCGGACGGCGTGATCAGTTCGGCTACCAAGCTGATCGTGGCGGGCAAGGAGGTCAACAATGCCGGCGGCGTGCTGTCGGGATTGGTATCCACCAAGGTGACTGCCGACAGCGTCAACAACAATGCCGGCGTGATCGAAGCGGGCAAGGACGGCATTGTCATCACGGCCAAGACGCTCACCAACGACAACAGCGGTGCGCAGCGCGGGATTGTGAGCCAGGGCGATATCGTCATTTCCGGCAGCAGTGTCAAGCAGGATGGCGGCTATACCGGCGCCGATGGCAAGCTGAGCATTGACGGCACCAGCATCGACAATACCGGCGGCTCGACCATGCTGGCCATGAAAGAGCTGAGCCTGACCGGCTCGGTGGGCATCAACAACCAGGACGGCAATATCAAGTCGGCGCTCGATACCACGCTCAAGGCGCCGGTACTCAATAACATCGGCGGCACGGTCTTTGCGAACAACAACCTGGTGCTTGATGTGGCGGCGATCGACAACAGCGCTACCCACAACGGCGCGTTCGACAAGGGCTTGCTGGCATCGAACACCGTGACCGTGAATGCGGCCACGGTGGGCAACGCGAACGGCGCGATTGTCGCGCTGAAGAACCTGAAGGTCACTGGCACGGCCAGCATCGACAACAGTGGCGGGCAGTTGAGTGGAGAAGCGGTCACCATCGACACGGCCGACTTCATCAACACGGGCGGGCGCGCCGATGCGAGCACCGTGCTGACGGCGCACATGGCGAAATTCAGCGCCAATGGCGTGATGGCGTCCACCGGCACCCTGAAACTGGCGATGGATGGCGATTACACCAACCTCGGCACGGTGGCGGCCGAGAACAATCTGGAGATTGTTCTTAACAACGGCAAGTACACGAATAAGGGCACGATCAGCGCAGCCAAGGATTTGAGTTTGTCGGCCAATGAGTTGAATAACTACGGTTCGATCAGCGCGACCAATACGACGCTGAACGTCGGTGGCTTTACCAACTACGGCTCGGCGGTGGTCAATTCGATCGGCAATACGACCATCAACGCGACCAATACGGTCAATGCCGGACGCATTTACGGCGGCCCAATGCCGTTTTGAGTGGAAGTTGACTTCGGCTACCATATCGGCTACCGCTGTGAATGTCTGCGCCTTGCGGCGCTTGTCGATGTCCGGTCCGGAGCAGGGTCAAGGGCGGGCGGCGCGAAG
>NZ_WHJF01000100.1:0-24993 GCF_011682185.1 Massilia genomosp. 1 | reverse complement strand
GTTTGCATCTCAACAAGGTACTTCCATGCCAGCTCACACCGCCTACCACCAGAAAGTGCGGGTAGATGCATTTGTACCAATCGCGACGATTTTCATACGGTTCGATCGCCTTCAGCTGCGTTCCCATATGCTTCTTCGCAGTCTTTTGGCAAGCGCTTACCGGATCGGCAGCATACTCGTCCGGCCCCAAAATCCCGGTGTAGTAATCCCAGCCTAGCGTTCCTTCTGGCAAGCCGTTTTCAGCCTGGGCGTGGCCATGCATCAGGACAAGAAACACGAGCGCAAAACGCAAGAATCGATTGATGCAAGGCAAACTACCGGTGGCGTGAAGATGCATGACTTTTCCTGTCTTGTGCAAGAACATGCTGGCTTAAAATTGCCAGTGGGAAAACCAAGCGTAGCGAGTCGACAAACTGTGATGTTGCTTTGTCGCAAGAAAATAGGTGCGATTGAACATGACGGCGCGACTAACATCCAGGGGAGAGCTCCTCGTTGCGAGGAACCTCGATTGCGTCAGGGCGCTTTGACGGCGGTACCAGCAAGGCTGGCAGCGCATCGTTCAAACGCATTGATCAACATAGCGGGACCGGAAGCCGACACCATCGCCAGGCTGACCGGTTTTATCCAGAACGACAAGCACCCCGAGTAAGACCCTCAGGCCGCCGGCAGCGACACGATAAAACTGCTGCCCTTGCCCGCTTCCGACTTGATGGTCAGGCTGCCGCCGTGGCGCAGCAGCACGTGCTTGACGATCGCCAGGCCCAGGCCAGTGCCCTGGGTTTCGCGCGAGCGGCTCTTGTCGACCCGGTAGAAACGTTCGGTCAGGCGCGCGATGTGCTTCTGGTCGATGCCGATGCCGGTATCGCTGGCCACGAACTGCGGTCCGTTCGGCCCCATTTGCCAGGCCAGGTGTACGGTGCCGCCCGGCGGCGTGTAGCGCACCGCGTTCGAGGCCAGGTTGCCGAAGGCGCTGCGCAACTCTTCCGCATTGCCCGAAATGCCAGGCCCGTTCACGCTCGACGTGATCTGGTGCTTGCCGCCCGACAGCGCCCTCGCCTCCTGCACCACCTGCTCCATCAGCGCGGCAATATCGACCGATTCGCTGCGCAAGGGGTAATCCATCGATTCCAGGCGCGACAGGGTCAGCATGTCTTCGATCAGGCGCTGCATGCGGTGGCCCTGCTCGGTCATCAGTTTCAGGTGCGACATGCGCGTTTCCGGGTCGAGGTTCATTTCGCTCGACGCGATTTCCAAGAAGCCGACGATCACCGTCAGCGGCGTGCGCAGTTCGTGCGAGGCGTTGGCGATGAAGTCGCGCCGCATTTCCTCGATGCGCTGGGTTTCGGTGGCGTCGTGCGTGACCAAGATCTGGCGGCGGTTTTCGAACGGGATGATCTGGCAGATCAGTTTGCGGTCGCGGAAACTCAGGGTCAGCGGGTTTTCGTAGCGGCCGAGGATGATGTAGTCGATGAAATCCGGATGGCGGATCAGGTTGGTGACACGCATGCCCTTGTCGCGCTCCAGGGTCAGGCCCAGGTGGCGTTCGGCGGCCGGGTTGCACCATTCGAGGAACAGCACGTCGTCCATGATGGCCACGCCGTCGGGCAGCAGGTGCATGGCCTGGCGGAAACGGGCCAGCCATTCGGTCAGCTCGGCCTGGTTGCGCTCGTCGTCGCGGCGCAGGCGGTACAGGCGCGAGAAGATATTGGTCCAGGAACCCCAGCCGTCGGGCAGCTTGCCGGAATGCGGGTCGTCCAGCCAGTTGCCGAGCTGGTGCAGGTAGGACAGCTGGATGAACAGCAGGACGAAGACGGACAAAAAGGCGACGGCCAGGCCGTAGACCAGCCCGAACAGCCACCAGAAAACGCCCGCGCCAAGCAGGATGAAGCTCATGCGCAACAGCGCGGGGATCCAGAACAGCAGTTTGGGGTTCATGTTACGGGGGGTGTCCTTTGTTCAAGCTACTACCCCGTCGTTCCCGAGAAGGCGGGAACCCAAGGTTCCATGAGCAGCCACGAGAAGCGCTGCGAACTTGGGTTCCCGCCTTCGCGGGAACGACGGACGGCAAGCGGCGGATTACGCTACTAAATACGAATACAACATCACTTCTCCGACAGCATATACCCCACGCTGCGCACGGTCTTGATCAGCTTTTCCGATTCCTTGAGCGCCTTGCGCAGCCTGAGCACATGCACATCGACCGTGCGTTCCTCGATCACCACATGGTCGCCCCACACCTTGTCGAGCAACTGGCTGCGCGAGAACACCCGCTCCGGATGCGCCAGCAAGAATTTCAGCAGCTTGAATTCGGCATGCCCCATGTCGATCTTCTGGCTGTCGATCGACACCGTACAGCTGACCGGGTCCAGGGTCACCGGTCCGGCGCTCATGACCGCCTGGTCATGCTCCGGGCTCTTGCGGCGCAACAGGGCCTTGGCGCGCGCCAGCAACTCGCGCGGGGAAAACGGCTTGGTCACGTAATCGTCGGCGCCATTGTTGAGCCCGGCGATCTTGTCCTCTTCCATGCTCTTGGCGGTCAGCATGATCACCGGAATGTCCTGGAAATTGCGGTCCGAACGCATGCGCGAGAGCAGGCGCAAGCCTGTCTGGTCGGGCAACATCCAGTCCAGCAACATCAGGTGCGGCGTGCGCTGCTGCATGAATTCCCAGGCGTCGGCCACATTCTGCACCGAACATACATTCCAGCCCGCTTCACGCAGGGAAAAAGTCACCAGTTCAACAATGGCCGGTTCGTCTTCTACGATTAATACAGTGGTTTTTTCGGCTGCCATCGAGATTAGGATACAGGTTGATCGGGAATCAAAAGGGCCGGCTTGCTATGCCGGATGTCCTTGCCTTCGACGACGTAGATGACGTATTCGGCGATGTTCTTGGCATGGTCGCCGATGCGTTCGATCGCCTTGGCCACCCACAGCGTGTCCAGCGCCGACGAAATCGTGCGCGGGTCTTCCATCATGAAGGTAATCAGGTTGCGCATGATCGAGCGGAATTCGTGGTCGATCACCGCATCCTGGGCGATCAGCTGCAAAGCCTGCTTGCCATCCAGGCGCGCGAAGGCGTCGAGCGCATCGTGCAGCATGTCGGAGGTGGCGGTGGCAATCGTGCGCACCATTTCGTAATGGTTCACGCCAACCGCGCCGCGTCCATGCAAGTTCTTGGAAGTGCGCGCGATCTTGGCCGCTTCGTCGCCGATCCGTTCCAGATCGGTGATCACCTTGATGGTCGCCATGACCGTGCGCAGGTCGTTCGCGGTCGGCTGGCGCCGCACGATCAGGTGGCTGCAGGCGTCGTCGAGCGCCACTTCAAGCTGGTTGACTTCGTCGTCTTCAGCGATCACGCGGTCGGCGCGTTCGAGATTACCGATGCGAAAACAGGTCATCGCGTCGAGAAACTGGGTTTCGACGATGCCACCCATCAACAACACCTTGGAGCGGATGGTTTCTAGTTCGTGATCGTACTGCTTGGATGAATGCTCGCCTATCATTGCTGCTCTCCGTAATATGTTTTGTCGTGGCTCAGCCAAAGCGTCCGGTGATGTAATCCTGCGTCTCTTTGCGTGCGGGATTCATGAAAATCTGGTCGGTTTCGCCAAACTCGACCAGCTCGCCCAGGTACATATAGGCGGTGTAGTCCGAGCAACGCGCGGCTTGCTGCATGTTGTGGGTCACGATGGTGATCGTGTAATCCTGTTTCAGTTCGCTGATCAGTTCTTCCACTTTCGCGGTCGAGATCGGGTCCAGCGCCGAGGTTGGTTCGTCGAGCAAGAGCACGTCCGGTTTCACCGCCACGCCGCGCGCGATGCACAGGCGCTGCTGCTGGCCGCCCGAGAGCGACAGGCCGCTCTTGGACAGCTTGTCCTTGACCTCGCCCCACAGCGCCGCTTTTTTCAGCGCCCATTCGACCCGCTCATCCATCTCGCCCTTGGACAGGTCTTCGTACAGGCGCACGCCGAAGGCGATGTTGTCGTAGATCGACATCGGGAACGGCGTCGGTTTCTGGAACACCATGCCGACCTTGGCGCGCAGCATGTTCACATCCTGGCCCGGATCGAGGATGTTCTTGCCGCGGTAAATGACCGAGCCTTCCGCGCGCTGGCCCGGATACAGGTCGTACATGCGGTTCAGGGTGCGCAGCAGGGTCGACTTGCCGCAGCCGGACGGGCCGATGAAGGCCGTCACTTGTTTTTCGTAAATGTTGAGATTGACGTTGGTCAAACTCTGCGTCTTGCCATAAAAGAAGTTCAGGCCGGAAATCTCGATCGTCTTGTTCTTCGGCGTTACAGTAGGCATCGGTGTAGGCATAGGGCTCATGAGAAGGATCGGTCGATTATTTCGTGGTTTTCTGGCTGAACATGGTACGCGAGACGATGTTCAACAACAACACGCTGAAGGTCAACAGCAAGGATGCGGCCCAGGCCAGGTTGATCCAGTTGTCGGCCGTGCTGAGGGCGTAGGTATTGATGATCACCGGCAAGTTGGCGATCGGCGCATTCATGTTGGAACTGAAGAACTGGTTGGAGAGGGCCGTGTACAGCAGCGGTGCGGTCTCGCCGGTAATGCGCGCCACCGCCAGCAGGACGCCGGTGACCACGCCCGATTTCACCGCGCGCAAGCGCACCGTGGTGGCCACTTTCCAGCGCGGCGCGCCCAGGGCGAAGGCCGCTTCGAGCAGGTTTTGCGGCACCAGGCGCAGCATGTTGTCGGTGGTGCGCACCACCACCGGGATGGCGATCAGCGACAGCGCGACCGAGCCGGCGTAGCCGGAATAGTGCCCGGCCACGTTGACGTACATGGTCCACACAAAAATCCCCAGCACGATCGAGGGCGCCGACAGCATGATGTCGGTCACAAACCGCGTGACCTGGGCAAAGCGGTTCTCTTCGCCGTATTCGGCCAGGTAGACGCCGGCCAGCACGCCGATCGGGGTGCTGATGAAGGTGGCCAGGCCGACGATCATCAGGCTGCCGAGAATGGCGTTGCGCAAACCGCCGCCCTGGGAATCGGGACCGGGCGTATCGGCCAGGAACAGCTCGAGCGACAAGGCCGAGAAGCCCTTGATCAGCAAGGTCGACAAGATCCACAGCAGGAAGATCAGGCCGACCGACATGGCCAGCACCGACAAGGTGATGCCGATCCGGTGCTTCCAGAGGCGCTTGCGGTAGACAGGGTTGACAATTGTCTGGCTCATTTGACGCCTTCCTTGCGTGACATTCCGGCCAGCATCAGCTTGGCTGCGGACAGGACGATAAAAGTAATGATGAACAGGATCAGCGCCGTCGCCAGCAGGGACGAGGTATGCAGCGGATGCTCGGCTTCGGCGAACTGGTTGGCCAGCAGCGAGGCGATACTGTTACCGGCGGAAAACAGCGACAGGGACAGGTTGTTGGCGTTGCCGATCACAAAGGTGACCGCCATGGTCTCGCCGAGCGCGCGGCCCAGGCCCAGCATGACGCCGCCGACCACACCGGTCTTGGTGTAAGGCAGCACGATCTTGCGCACGACTTCCCATTTGGTGCAGCCCAGGCCGTAAGCCGACTCTTTCAGCACGGCCGGCACGATTTCGAACACGTCGCGGATGACCGAGGCGATGAAGGGGATGATCATGATCGCCAGCACCACGCCGGCGGCCAGGATCGAAAAACCCATCATCGGGCCGCTGAACAGCGTGCCGATGAGCGGGAGCTGGCCGAGGGTGGATTTCAGGAAAGGCTGGACATATTCCGAAAACAGCGGCACCAGCACGAAGGCGCCCCACATGCCGTAAATGATCGAAGGAATGCCCGCCAGCAGTTCGACGGCGGTGCCCAGCGGTCGGCGCAGCCAGACCGGGCAGATTTCAGTAAGGAACAATGCAATGCCGAAGCTGACCGGAAACGCGATCAGCAGGGCGATCACCGAGGTGGCCAGGGTGCCGACGATGGGGATCAGCGCGCCGAATTGCTGGTTGCCCGGATCCCACTCCTGGCTGACGATAAAGCCGAAGCCGAATTTGCTGAAGGCCGGCGCCGAGCCGATGATCAGCGAGACGATGATGCCGACAAGCACCAACAGGACCGTTGCCGCGAACAGCAGGGTCACTTTGTGAAAGAAGAAATCTTGCATGCGCTGCTTGCGCATGGTGGAAAGCAGCGCGGCATGTTCGCGCTCATGCGCTGCGGATTTGCTCATGGCCATTGCGATAGTTGGGTTTGCGCTCATTGATTGACTTCGCCAGGTGTCCACATGATGTTGATCGCCATGATGTTGATTGATACCGATAGTGATGCTAAATGGGCAGGCGGGCCGCACACGCGCCCCTGCCCGCCCCTTGTTGTTACCAGATGGCCTTGCCGGCCGCATCTTTCAGATTGGCTTTCCAGGAGTCGCCCACCAGCTTGGTGACGCTGTCCGGCAGCGGCACGTAGTCCAGTTCGACAGCGGCGGCGTCACCATTCTTGAACGACCAGTCGAAGAACTTGATGACTTCCTTGCCCTTGGCGGCATCGGCCTGGCTCTTGTGCATCAGGATGTACGACACGCCGGTGATCGGCCAGCTGTTCTTGCCTGGCTGGTCGGTCAGCACCACGCCGAAACCTGGCGCCTTGGCCCAGTCGGCCGAGGCGGCGGCGGCCTTGAAGTTCTCGTCGTCCGGTTGCAGGAACACGCCATCCTTGTTCTTGAGCTGGGTGTGCGCGATCTTGTTTTTCTTGGCGAAGGCCCACTCGACGTAGCCAACCGCACCTTTGACGCGCTGCACGGTCGAGGCGACGCCATCGTTGCCCTTGCCGCCCACGCCAACCGCCCATTTCACCGATGCATCGGCACCGACTTTGGTCTTGAATTCGGGCGATACTTTCGACAGATAGTCGGTGAACAGGAAGGTGGTGCCCGAACCGTCGGCGCGGTGGACGACGGTGATGTCGTCGGCCGGCAGCTTGACGCCCGGGTTCAGGGCGGCGATTTCCGGCGCGTTCCACTTGGTGATCTTGCCCAGGTAGATATCGGCGATGACCGGACCGGTCAGCTTCATGGCGCCAGGAGCGATCCCTTCCAGGTTGACGATGGCGACCACGCCGCCCATGATGGCCGGGAACTGCATCAGGCCGGCCGCGTCTAATTCTTCAACGCCGAGCGGCTTGTCGGAAGCGCCGAAGTCGACGGTTTTCGCCTTGATCTGTTTGATGCCGGCGCCGGAGCCGACCGATTGATAGTTCATGCCATTGCCGGTTGCCTTCTTGTACGACTCCGCCCATTTCGCATACACAGGGTAAGGAAAGGTCGCACCCGCGCCGGTCATGTCCGCAGCCATGGAGTTCGCTGCCGCCAGGGCACCAACGCCAACAATGATGGAAGCTAACAACTGTTTCATTCGCATATCAAGTCCTTGTGGGTTATACAACGTTGAATGCTGCGCAGTCTACTCACCAAATATGACAGGTTTATGACATCCTCGAAATCACCTCGACAGCGGCTTGCCTACCGAATGATACGCTGCGCCCGCCAGCATGGCGTGTCATACAATTGGACGCCGCTGTCACCGCGCTGTAATATTTCTTTATTACACTCGTTGCGTTTACTGATACCCATCCGACTAGTCAAAGACCTAATGAAAACTGCAACGACCGTGGACCCGGCGCGCGCCAACATCTTCCTGGACCGGGAGTTGTCACAATTGACCTTCAACCGCCGCGTGCTGGCCCAGGCGGAAGACACTTCCCTGCCCTTGCTGGAGCGGCTGCGCTACCTGTGTATTGTCAGTAACAACCTGGATGAGTTCTTCGAAGTGCGCGTGGCCAGTCTGCTGGCCCAGGGCAACCTTGCTGAAAATCCCGCGCTGATCGCCAACCTGGCGCGCATCAGCAATGAATGTCACAATCTGGTCAAGGACCAGTACGCGGTGCTCAATACCGAGGTCCTGCCGGAACTGAAGGCCAACGGCATCCACCTGGTGCGCCACACCGACCGCAACGAGGCCCAGCGCGCCTGGGTGAAGGAGTATTTCGAGCGCGAAGTACGCCCCCTGCTCACCCCCATCGGACTCGACCCGGCCCACCCGTTTCCGCAAGTGGTCAACAAGAGCCTGAACTTCATCATCTCGCTGACCGGCAAGGATGCCTTCGGGCGCGGCACCGGGATTGCCATCGTCAAGGCGCCGCGCGTGCTGCCGCGCGTGATCCGCCTGCCCGATCACCTGTCGAGCAACGGCGGCATGTCGTTCTGCCTGCTGTCCTCGATCATCCACTCGCATATCGAAGACTTGTTTACCGGGCGCGAAGTGATTGCCTATTCCCAGTTCCGGGTCACGCGCGACAGCGACCTGTGGGTCGACGAGGAAGAAGTCAAAAACCTGCGCCAGGCGCTCAAGGGCGAATTGCAGGGCCGCCAGTTCGGCACCTCGGTGCGGCTGGAAGTGGCCAAGAATTGCGCGCCGGAATTGTCCGAATTCCTGCTCGAACAGTTCGGGCTCGACAAGAGCCGCCTGTACGCGGTCGACGGCCCGGTCAACCTGGTGCGCCTGGCCGAGCTGATCGACCACGTGAAGCAGCCGAGTTTGCGCTTCGAACCCTTCGTGCCCGGGATGCCGCAAAAGACCGCGCACCACGACATTTTCGAGCAGCTGAAAAAGCACGACATCCTGCTGCACCATCCGTTCCAGTCGTTCCAGACCGTGGTCGACTTCATCCAGGTGGCCGCGCACGACCCGTCGGTGGTGGCGATCAAGCAAACCATTTACCGTACCGGCATGCACTCGGACCTGATGGAAGCGCTGATGGCGGCCGCCCGCGCCGGCAAGGAAGTAACCGTCATCCTGGAACTGATGGCGCGCTTCGACGAAGAAGCGAACATCAACTGGGCCGACAAGCTCGAGCAGGCCGGCGCCCAGGTGGTGTACGGCGTGGTCGGCCTGAAAACCCACGCCAAGGTGGCGCTGGTGATCCGGCGCGAGGACGCCGACGCCGAGGGCAACCCGGGCGGCCTGCGTTTCTACGCCCACCTCGGCACCGGCAACTACCACCTGACCACCACCCGCCTGTACACCGACTTTGGCCTGTTGACCGCGCACGCCGAGATGGCGCAGGAAGTAAACGAAGTGTTCATCCACCTGACCAGCCTGACCAAGCCGCACAAGCTGACCCATTTGTGGCTGGCGCCGTTCGCGCTGCAGAGCGAAATCATCAAGGCGATCCGCAACGAAGCGAAGATCGCCCGTGCCGGCCGGCCGGGGCGGATCATCGTCAAGATCAATGCGCTGGTGGACGAATCGGTGATCCGCGCGCTGTACGCGGCCTCGCACGACGGCGTGAAGATCGACCTGATCGTGCGCGGCGCCTGCACCCTGAAACCGGGCGTGCCGGGGCTGTCCGAAAATATCAAGGTGCGCTCGATCATCGGGCGCTTCCTGGAGCACAGCCGGATTTACTACTTCCGCAACGACCTGGCGCACGATGTGTACCTGGCCAGCGCCGACTGGATGAGCCGCAACCTGTTCCGCCGGATCGAAGTGGCCTTCCCGATCCTCGACAAGGCGCTGAAACGGCGCGTGATCACGGAAGGATTGAACCCCTACCTGAAAGATAACTCGAACGCATGGGAGCTCGATGCGAGCGGGCATTACCAGCGCCGCAAGGTGCGCGGCAAGCAGGTGGAGTTTTCGGCGCAGCGCCATTTGATGGAATTATTGGGCACGCCCCCGGTCGATACCGGAGAGTGACAGGAGAACACGATGGATCTGATTTTATGGCGGCACGCCGAGGCGCACGACGCCGATGCGGGCCAGGACGACATGGAGCGCTCCCTCACGCCCAAGGGCCAGAAGCAAGCGCGCCGCATGGCCGACTGGCTCACCTCGCAGCTACCCGACAGCACCCGCATCCTGGTCAGCCCGGCGCTGCGCACCCTGCAGACGGTCGAACCGCTCAAGCGCAAATTCAAGATCGTACACGAGCTGGCGCCGGGCGCCGATCCGGAAGACGTGCTGATGGCGGCCAACTGGCCGAACGGACGCGAGCCGGTGCTGGTGGTCGGGCACCAGCCGACCCTGGGCCAGGTGGCGGCGCTGCTGCTGTCGGGGCATCCGCAGGACTGGCAGATCAAGAAAGCCAACGCCTGGTGGCTGGTGCAGCGCGAGGCGCTCGATCCCTACAGCCTGTATCTGAAAGGCGTGATGGCGCCCGACCTGATTGTTAAATAAGTCGGTCGCCATCCTTGAATTGTTGCATCCACCTGCTAAAGTTTAGGTGTATCAACTAAAGGAGAAATCGCTCAACGGCGGTTCATGATCATGTTAAGCATGCTCGTCATGGCCATTTTCGGAGGCATGGTTGGCTTGGTGCTGTATGAACTGGTAGAAGAAGTTCACGGCAGCAAGCTCGACTTGCAAGACCGCTATCACGAATAGCACCGGGCTCACTATTGGGCCGATAAAAAGCGGCAAGGCCCGAGGGCGCTTGCCGCTTTTGCCATGCAGCGTCGCTCCCCCATCACGGCTGCTTATCCGCCAACGTCGCTTACCCACCACCGTCGCTCATCTGCCACCGTCGCTCCCGCGAAGGCGGGAGCCCAAATTTTCTGCTCAGTCATGGACTTCGGTGCGAACTTGGGCTCCCGCCTTCGCGGGAGCGACGGAGCGAGCGCCGTTTAACGCCCAGTCTTGAACTTGGTATACGTCCTCGTCATCACCCGGCGGATATCCTGCGGCACCGCTTCCGGCGGGATCATCTTCTTCAAGTCCTCCTCCGACAGGAACACGCTCTTGTTCTCCGCCACATCCTTGCGCACGAATTTCATGCCGGCCTTGTTCGGATTGGCAAAGAACACCTTGTTGGTCAGGCTGGCCTGCACTTCCGGACGCAGGATATAGTTCATCCACAGGTGGGCATTATTCGGATGCGGCGCGTCGGCCGGAATGGCCATGGTGTCGAACACCAGCGGCGCGCCGTTTTTCGGCACCAGGGCCTCGATCTTGACGCCCTTTTTCGCCTCGATGGCGCGCTGGCGGGCGATATTGATATCCCCGGCCCAGCCGAACACCACGCAGATGGCGCCATTGGCCATGTCGTTGATATACCCGGAAGAACTGAACAGGGTCACGCTCGGGCGCACCGCCTGCAGCATGGTTCCCGCCGCCGCGTAATCGGCCGCGCTCTTCGAATACGCCGGCTTGCCCATGTAATGCAGGGCCGCCGGGAACACCTCGGACGGCGAATCGAGGAAGGACACGCCGCACGACTTGAGCTTGGAGGTGTACACCGGATTGAAGATCAGTTCCCACACATTGGCCGGCATCGGCGTGGTGCCCAGCGCGGCCTTGACCTTGTCGACATTGATGCCGACCGTGGTGTACCCCCACATCCAGTCCACCAGGTGCTCATTGTTCGGGTCCAGCGTGGCCAGCTTGGCCTGGATGCCCGGGTCGAGATTGGCCAGGTTCGGCAGCCTGGATTTATCGAGTTTGCGCAGCAGCTTGGCGTCGATCTGCTGGCGCGCCCACGGCGCGGTCGGCACCACGATATCGTAGCCCGATTTACCGGCCACCAGCTTGGCGTTCAAGACTTCGTTACTGTCGAAGACATCGTAGCGCACCGTGATGCCGGTCTCCTTGGTGAAGTTCTTGATTGTGTCGTCGGCGATGTAGTCGGACCAGTTATAGATGTTGAGGACTTTTTCCTCGGGCTGCTGGGCCTGGGCCGGAACGCCCGACCAGAGAACCGCCGCCAGCGCGGCCAAACCCAGGCCGAGCCGCCGTTTCGCGTGCATGTGCCGATTGACTGCCACCATTGATGCCTCCGAATATAGATATACGCCAGATAAAAGCCCCATGCGGGACGCACTGCTGGAATGATCCGGCATTGCGGCCCGGTTGGCAAGCGCCGCCGCGCAAGCGCCTTGCATGGGCGCGCATAGCTATCTACAATCGGGCCTGTTGCGGTATCCTTTCCACTTTCCACTTTCCACTTCCCCCTCCGGACGGCTCCAGACGATGAAAACAAGCCCCGCGACGCTCGACGCGAGCACGCCGGAACCACGCATGTACCGGGTGGTGGCCGACAGCATCGCCCAACTGATCGTCGCCGAAAACATGCAGCCCGGCCAGCGCCTGCCCGCCGAGCGCGAACTGTCGGCGCGCCTGGGCGTGAGCCGCGCTTCGCTGCGCGAGGCCTTGATCGCCCTGGAGCTGGGCGGCGTGGTCGAGGTGCGCAGCGGGTCGGGCGTGTACGTCAGCGCGCAGACTTCCGGCGCCACCCGGGCGCCGGAAGTCGGCCCCGGCCCGTTCGAGGTGCTGGCCGCGCGCCGCATGATCGAAACCGAGGTGGCCGGCCTGGCCGCCAAGAATGCCACCGATTCAGCCATCGACACCATTCTCAGCGCCGTGCTGGAAATGGAGCGCGACCACGAAGACCGCGCCAGCAACGAGCAGGCCGACCGCAATTTTCACCTGGCGCTGGCGCGCGCGACCGGCAACACAGCGCTGGTGGGCGCCATCGACTACCTGTGGAACCAGCGCGGCACCTTGTGGCACAAGCTCAAGGAACACTTCCAGACCGAGGAACTGCGCAAGCAGACCTTGATCGACCATCGCAATATTCTGGCGGCGATCGCCGCGCACGATGTCGCCAGCGCGCGCCAGGCCATGCGCGTACACCTTGAACGCGTCACGCGCACCTTCTCCCGTGCGTAGGCACAGCGCGCCGGGCTTCACCTATGTGGGCCTGATGGTGATGATCGCCGTGATCGGGGTGGCGACGGCGGCCACCGTGTCGGTGGGCGAGCTGGCGCGCAAGCGCGAGGCCGAAACCGAGCTGCTGTTCGTCGGCAAGCAGTACATCCGCGCCTTTCTCGAATACGAACTCAATACGCCGGAGGGCCATGCCAGCCATGCCCCGTCGCGCCTGGAGGATTTGTTGCAGGACCCGCGCCAGCCGGGCATGAAGCGCTACCTGCGCCAGCTCTACCCTGACCCGATCACCGGCAAGGCCGACTGGCAACTGGTGCGCGCGCCGGGCGGCGGCGTGATGGGCGTGCGCAGCGCCTCGTGCGCACCAACGATCCGGCGCAGCTTCACCGATGGCGACTTGGTTTACCTCGATGGTCAAAAACGCTACTGCGACTGGCAGTTCGCCTACCTGATGGCGTGCGGCGGCAACTGCAAGGACAGCTTGCGCCCGGAAGACTGACGCAGCGAACGAAAAAAAACCACGCGCACAGGGATCGCCTGCGCGCGTGGTCAAACCGGCTACATAAGCCGTCTTCTCACCTGAAACCCGATTACCTGCTATTTAAAGATGCATGCGCGAGCGATGTTGCCGGCGTTGCTGTCCTTGTCCGGCTCATTGCCTTTCTTGGTACCGACAAACGTGGCGCAGCGCGACGACGACTTGTTCGACACGAAGTCGCTCATGGTCGCCACATCGTAGGCCTTGGCCAGCGCCGGCAGTTTCGACGCATCGAAGCTGCTGTTTACACCCACGCCGGCATTGACGTTATAGATCGTCACGCCGCTGATGGTGACGGTGCGTGCCGACTGGCTCGAGCAATTGCCGCACGAGCGATACAGCTTGCCGCCTTCTTCCGCGTAAAAGTTGGTGATGACGATTTTGCTGTTGGCGCCATTATTCTGGAACATTTTGTCGGCCGCCTTGTAAGCCGCGCCGCCGCTGACGGTCATGGTGCCTGCGCCTTTGAGCGTGGCCGCGTCTTCCCCTACATCGCCCCAGTACACGTTCTCGATCTTGCAGTTACCGGCGCAATGGACGCCGTCGGCGCCGCCGGCGGTCAGGTTGCGGCCCGCGCCCTTGGCGGGATCGCCCAGCACCACGTTCTTGAGGGTCGCGCCGACACCGAGGTTGAAGTGAGGGATCTGGCTTTCGGACTGGCTGCCGTCCATCTTCTTGGTGTTACCCACCAGGCAAACCATCTTGCCGTATTTGACCAGGCCATCGAAGGTGGTGTTGGCCGGAACCTCGGTCGTTTGCGTGACCAGCACCTTGGTGCATGACGGGACCGCGCGCTTGCCCGGGGCGGCCGATGCGCTGGTGGCGATGCACAGTCCGACGACTGCGAAAAGAAAGGCATTGAGACGTTTCATGATGACTCCTGGTGGATGAATGAAGCAGCCATCGCCTTGCGGAGACGGCTGGAGGTACAGCGAAATGCGCAGCGAAATGTGCGCCGGAATGCGCGACGAAATTACTGGGCCAGGTTGGTGCGCGCGCCCGCCGTTGCGATGGCTTTCGCTTTGACGCCGGCAGCGGCGCTGGCGGTGTAGTTGTAACCGGTAGGACCGTAGGCTTTGCTGGTTTTCCAGTCGGTGGCATTGGCGTAGGTGCCGCTGTCCGGGGCGCCCCAGGTAATGCCGCTGCCGACGAAGTTGCTGCGCAGGTCCCAGTAACCGAGCTTGGTGCTGTCGCGCGAGGTAACGGGATTGCTGACGTTCTCGAAGTAGTTCGCTTCGACCAGCGCCATCGCGCCCATGCGCACGTTGATGCCCGACGTATCGACGTTGCCGAAGTAGTTGTTGAAGAGGTGGGCTTTACCGTAACGCAGCAGCGGCAGGCGCGACTTGACGTTCTCGAAACGGTTGTTGTGGTAGGTGGTCAGCGAACCGGCGTTAAGCGTATCTTTGTCGGAAAATCCATTCAATGCCACCTTCTGGTAGTTGTACACGTAGTTGTACGACACCGTGATGTGGTTGGCGCCCTTCTTCATGTCGATGCCGCCGTCGAACGACGCGTCGCCGGCGCCCGGGCACGACTTGATCGAGGCGAAGATGGTGTTGTGGTCGACCCAGATCTTGCTTGGCTTGCCGCTCGAGGTGCCTTCGATCGAGATCGAATCGGCGTCTTCACCGCCCTGCAGCAGGCCGATGGTCATGTTCTGCACGATCACATTGCTCGAATCGCCGACCACACGGATGCCGAAGTTGGCCGACGAATCAGCCGCGCCGCGAATCGTGATGTCGCTCTTGTTCTTGATTTCCAGCGTCTGCGCCGGTTTTTTCCACTGCGCGCAGACATCCTTGATGCTGGCGAAGTCGAACTTGCCGGTGTAGTTCAGCACCAGGCCACCGCTGCCCGAATACGCCTTGATTTTCGCCGCCATGTCGGCCAGCGTGGCGACATTGACCGCAGCCTTGGCGCCCCCGCCGGTGGTGGCGGCGCCGTAGCCAATTGGCCCGGCCATTGCCTGGGAGCCGGCCAGGACGGCTGCGACAGCCAGTGTCAGTTTCAAAGTCGATACTTTCATGCGGGTTACTCCGTAAGTGTTGGTGTTTTTCGAGCCACCAGGGATGCCAGGGGAAATCCCTCGCTGGTGATGTGGACCAAACGGAGCGCCGCCTTGTTGCCGTATTGCATCCGCAAAAACCATGGGGCCATGCGCTCCGCGGGTCGGCCACAATGCAAATAAATCAACGTTCGCTAGGTCTGCTGCGAGGATGCACCTTGATATATTGTCGTGTCAATATCATGTTAAATGACCACATGCATTATTAAGATACCAATTGTGGGGCAGGTCCCCCGAAATCGGTGAGTGTGGTGTGAGATTGTCACAGCGACGATCATTGTTTATCGCCTAACGTCTTTGTCTATGCATGCAATTCATATGAACGTCTGTCTTAACCCGTTTTCTATGCAAACTGGGAAAATGGGCGGCTATTTCAAGACCGACAAGACCTCATGCTGATTAAAAATGTAAAATACAAGATCAAAAAACAACATTTGGCCTGACCGAAAACTATTTTTGGTCGATTAAAAACCATTTTTGGTCAGTCCAATATGTAAATATTCTAAGAATTATTTGCGACATGGGAAATTTGGCCTGACCGCGTGATCCGCCTATCGGGATGCGGATCAGAGTCGGCTGAAAGGCATGCCGTCGCGCGCCGCGCCTGTGGCGCCGCTGTAGAGGTTGTAGACGCCGGCGCCGTTGTCCGGCGCGACGAGGACCCAGGTCGAAGTACTTTCGGTAATCGGATCGAGCGGCAGGGAGCGCAGGTACTTGCGTTCCACCAGTTCGCCGAGCGTCTGCGGATAGCGCCCGTTATCGCCGTAGAATTTGTCGATCACCTCGCGCGTGATGTGCAGGTTCTCCTTGAGTACCGTCTCCTTCGACTGGTCGATACTGCGAAAAAAACGCGGGGCGGCGATCGTCAGCAGCAGCGCCAGGATCGCCAGCACCACCAGCAGTTCGATCAGCGTGAAGCCGCGCCTACCAGCGCCGGTACGCAATGCCATTGAGGCCCACCTGTTCAGAATT
Organism: Massilia genomosp. 1; assembly: GCF_011682185.1. Taxonomy (NCBI): domain Bacteria; kingdom Pseudomonadati; phylum Pseudomonadota; class Betaproteobacteria; order Burkholderiales; family Oxalobacteraceae; genus Massilia; species Massilia genomosp. 1. The sequence continues at coordinate 8,740 of NZ_WHJF01000100.1, read as the reverse complement.
GGAATGCACGTCGTAGACATCCTCGCCGGGCTTGGGGTCGGCCGGATCGCTCTGGTAAGAACGCAGGAGCCAGGTCTGTTCGGCCGGCAGGGCCGGATCGGTGCTGAACGGATCGCGCGGCAGTGCGCGCAGGAAGAACACTTTGCGCGCCTTTGCGCTGCGCTGGTCCGGCACGCCGTTCACCAGCGCCTGCAGGTTGGGCGGGTAGCCGCTGCCATCGAGCAGGCTGGCGATGCGGCCCTCGCCGGCCGCGCGTTTGTATTCGTCGAGCGCGCTGCGAATGTCGCGCAGGGCTACGCGCAGCTCCTGCTCCTTCTGGCGCTGCACCGCCACCTGCGCCAGCGGCAAGGCGATGGTCGAGAGCAGCGCCACGATCGCCAGGGTGACCATCAGCTCGATGAGCGTGAATCCGCGCGCACGGGGCATGTCAGCCGCCGCTTCGTTCAAGCGGCGGCGCGCTGGCCGGTTGCGCCGCCGGCAGCGGCAGCGGCGGCGCCGGCTCCTGTGGCGCCGCATGCGCCGACTGTCCCGCCTGACCCGGCTGGCCGGACTGGCCACGCAGGCTCGAATCGGTCCCGGCGTCGAACTCCACCTCGGCGCCGGCGCCGCGCGCCTGGTTGCGCAGCACGCGCGGCGTGATCGACAGCACGATCTCGGTCTTGGTGCGCTCGCTGCCCTTGCTGCCGAACAGCCGGTCAAGCATCGGCAGCTCGCCCAGGCCGGGAATGGCGCTTGATGAACGCTTGTCGTTTTCGCTGATCAGCCCCGCCAGCACCTGGTTCTCGCCGTCGCGCAGGCGCAGCACCGTGCTGGCATTGCGCGTGCCGATCCGGTAGCCGTACGGCTGGTCGTGACTGTCGAAGATCGTGCCCAGGATGCTGCTCACTTCCAGGCTGAGTTTGATCGATACTTCATCATCCATGTACACCACCGGCTCGGCTTCGAGCTTGAGGCCGACGTCGAGGTAATTGACCGATTGCGAGGTCACGCCGGTCGACGTGACATTGGCCGACACGCTCGGCACCCGCTCCCCGACCCGGATCAGGGCCTTCTCGCGGCTTTTGATGCGGATGCGCGGATTAGCCAGCACGCTGACGTTATCGCGGCTCACCGACGCCGACAGGCGCATCGGGTCGACGCTGGCCAGCAAGCCCTTGGAATGGAGGTTCTTCAGGTCGCCCAGGGTGAACGGGCTGGTCGCCACGCTGCCGTCGTACAGCACGGTGGACGCGCCGAGCGGCGTCAGGCTCACGTTGCCCGGCCACTTCACGCCCAGCGATTCGAGGTCGCTGCGCTGCACTTCCAGGATCTCCACTTCCAGCATGACTTCCGGTTCGGCCACGTCGTGCAGCGCCACCAGCTTGGCCGCCATGAGGATGGTCTCGGGCGTATCGCGCAGCACCAGCATATTGAGTTTTTCGTCGACCACGAGGTCGCGCGTCTTGAGCAGGGTGCGCAGGCTGTTGGCCACGGTTTTCGCTTCGGCGTTGGCAATGCGGAAGCTGCGGATCGTCAGCTTCTGGTAGTCGCGCTGCTTGGCCGCATCGTTCGGGTACAGCAGCACGGTGCGCTCGTCGACGATGCGCTGTTCCATCTGCACGCTCATTAACAGGTTGCGCAGCGCCTGTTCGATGCTCGTGTCCTGCAGGTTGAGCGTGACGCGCAGGTCGGCCGGTACGTCCTTGTCGAGCGTGAAACTGATGCCCGAGGTGCGCGACATCGATTCGAGCACCGCACGCAGCGGCGCATCCTGGAAGCGCAGGCTCAGTCGCTTCTGGAATGCCTGCCCCAGCGCCGTGCCGCCTGGCGCCACGGCGGCGTGATCCTGCAAGGCTTGCAGCATCTTGGCCGCGCGCGCGTTCTTCGGATAGCTGGCCACCAGCGCGCGCAAGGCGTCGCGTGCCTCGGTGCGCTGGCCGGCGGCAAACTGCTGCTCGACGCCCGCCAGCGCCTGCGCTTGCGACTGCGCGGCGGCCAGGTTGCGCATGCCGATCATGGCCTGGTCCACGGCCCCCAGCGCGGCGGCGCGCCGATAAGCCGCCTGCGCCGCATCCCAGGCGCCGCGCGCCACGTCCTGCGCCGCCTGCGCCAGCACCCGGTTGGTCAGTTCGATGCGCGTGTTGGCCAGCAGGACGCGCGCTTCGATGTGATCCGGCGTGGTGGCCAGCATCTGCTCCAGGCGCGCCATGCCCTCTTCCAGCTTGCCGGCGTCGAGCAGGGCGCGGATGCCGGGCGGGGTGGGCTGCGGTCCGGTCGCGCATGCGGCCAGCATGGCCAGGCCGCATGCCAAGGCCAGGTTGCCTGCTATTTTTCTCATTCTTCTGTCCCGAAACTGATCCGGTGTTGCTTGCCGGTTTGTTGATCCTGAATGTTCACCGATTCCTGGCCCAGGGCCAGCACGCGGTAACGCTTTTCGAACACGCTGCCGGCGCGCGCCAGCAGCACGGCGTCGTTGCGCAGCAAATACGCTTCACGCACGCCGTCTTCCACCTTGAACCCGAGCAGGATGAACGGCGCTTGCGGCTTGTCGCTGGCGTCCGGGTCACGCGTTGGCGTTGGCGGCGGCGCGCCCTGCTCCGCCGCCGGCATCGGGCCACCGGCGAACAGGTCGGGCACCGGGCTGGCCGGATCGACCGCAGGCGGCGGCGCGCGCAGCGGCGCAGCGGCGACTTGCATCGATTGCGGCCGGCGCGGGCGTTCGGCCACGCCCACCACCTCCGGTCCGGACGGACTGTCGAACAGTATCAGCAGGCCGACACCCAGCATCACCGCCAGCATGATCTTGAGACGGGTCGACATCAGGGCGCCTTTTCCGCTGGCGAATCAAGCATGAACCAGACCGAAAACAACAGCCGCGCCTCGACGCCGGCGCCGACCGGCGCCCGGTGGATGCCAACTTCGTCGAGCGACAGGCCGGGAATGGCCTGGGCCGCGCGCAGGAAGCGGCGCACCTGCGGATAGGTGCCGGTGGCCGGGATCTGCACTTGCCAGCGGCCGACGTGGCCCGTTTCCTGGCGCCGGTAATCGGCCTGCGCGATCGTCAGTCCGTGTTCCGCCGCGAGTGCGAACAGGTGCTGCAGGGCCGCATCGGCGCGCGCCGCCGGCGGCAGTGCGCTGTGCGGCGCGGCGGCCGGCACGCTGGCAGTAGCCTGTTCGCTCGCCCGCATGGCCAGTGTGTCGCGCAAGGCCGCTTCCTGCGATGGCAGCCACCAGAGCCAGGCCAGCAATGCCCACATCAGCAAGGCCGCGCCGGGCAGCATCCACAAACCGTGGCGCACCGCCAGCACCTCAAGGCGCCAGCACAGCGCGTTCCATTGCATCATGGGGCGCTCCGGACCGGGGCATCGGGCAGCCGGTACGGAGCCGAGAGCTGCGCTTCGTAATGGAAGTTGATGCCGCCTTCGGCCGCCGCTTCGTGGCGCATCAGGCTCAGTCGCGCAAAGACCGGGCTGCTTTTCAGGGACCGCAGGTACTCCTGCAATCCCGCCACATCGTCCATATTGGCCTGGACCTTGACCACGCCGCGCGCCAGATCGGGTTCGAACGATTGCAGGCGCGCCTGCGGCACGCGCTCGAACGCGCCGAAGATCTCTTCCCAGGGCTGCGCGCGCTGCAGCATGGCCTGGCGCAGCAATTGCGCCTCTTCGCCCAGCGGCTGCGAGCGGCTACGCTCGGCGCGCTCGCGCTGCTCGCCCGCGACCAGGCGCGCGGCCTGCGCCGCCCTCGCCTCTTGCAGCTGGTGCTGCACGCGCACGCCGCGTCCGAATGCCAGGCCGCCCAGCAGCATGGCGAGCAAGGCGAACGCCACGCCCAGCTGGGTGCCGCGCATGCGCCGGTCCCAGCGCCACGCACTGCGCTGGTCGGCGAAGTCGATCATCATCGGCTTCATGCGGCTGCCTCCAGGTGCGTCCAGCCGGCCGGCGCGGCGGGGCCGGACCAGAAGCGCGCGGCCGGCAAGGCGACACCGAGACGCGCCATTTCCAGCGCCAGCAAGCCGTCGACGTCGGTACCCGGCTGCTGGCGAACCAGTTGCAGGCGCGCCTTGTGCCAGACCAGCAGGTTAACCACGCCGTCGGCCGCCGCGCACCAGACGCCGTCAAGCGGCAGCGCCGCGCAGTGGCGGTTCCAATCCTGCAGCAACGCCGGCAACAGGCGCGCCAGCGAAAATCCGGCCAGCGCCTGGCGCAGGCTGCGCGGAATCGCACACGCCAGCATCGGCGCGCCGGCCTGCCAGTCCGCTTGCAGCAGCCAGTCGGCCGGCGCCTGGCCGTACAGGGTTTCGAAGCGGGCGTCGAGCAGCAGGCGGCAGTCGCGCAGGCCGCCAATGCCGGCCGGCGCTTCGAGCAAGAAGGTGCGGCTCCAGCAATCGGCCACGCGCACCGACAGGCGCGCGCGCGCCGGCAGCAGTTGCGCCAGTTCGACGCCCAGCGCGGCCCAGTCGCCGCCCGCCGCCTTGAGCGTGGTGCGCCGCGCGCCGCGCCGCAGCGCGATGGTGCGGGCGCCGATATCGACGCCGATGTTGTCAGCCTGCCAGAGTGACACGTTTGACCTCCTCCAGCGTGGTTTCTCCGGTGGCCACCAGCGCCAGCGCATCGTCGAACAGGCTGCGCATGCCGGCGGCCCGGGCCAGCTCCTTGATCTGGCGCAGCGGACGGCGTTCGATCACCAGTTCGGCCAGCGCGTCGTCGAGAATCAGGATTTCGGCTACGGCGCGCCGTCCCTTGTAGCCGGTGCCACGGCATTCGCCGCAGCCCACGCCGCGCCGGAAGTTGTAGTGCGAAACGACGGCGCGCGTCAGGCCGCTGCGCACCAGTTCCTCGTCGTGCGGCGTGTAGGGGGCGCTGCACTGGCGGCACGACAGGCGCACCAGGCGCTGCGCGATCACGCCATTGAGGGCCGAGACGAACGAGTACGGGTCGATGCCCATGTGGGCGAAGCGTCCGAACACGTCGAACACATTGTTGGCGTGGACGGTGGAGAGCACCAGGTGGCCGGTCAGCGCCGACTGCACCGCGATTTCGCCGGTTTCCTTGTCGCGGATCTCGCCGACCATGATGATGTCCGGGTCGTGCCGCAGGATCGAGCGCAGGCCGCGCGCGAACGACAGGCCCTTCTTGTCGCTGACCGGAATTTGCAGGATGCCGGGCAGCTGGTACTCCACCGGATCTTCGATGGTGATGATTTTTTCGTGGCCGCTGTTGATTTCGGTGATGGCGCCGTACAAGGTGGTGGTCTTGCCCGAACCGGTCGGCCCTGTCACCAGCACCATGCCGTACGGTTCCGACACCAGGCGCCGCATGGTGGCCAGGTGGTCGGGCGCGAACCCGGACGAATCGAGCGTGAGCGTGCCGTGCGCGCTGATCATCGACTGCTTGTCGAGAATCCGGATGACGGCGTCTTCGCCATGCACGCTCGGCATGATCGACACGCGCAGGTCGATTTCGCGCCCCTGCGCCTCGACCCGGAAGCTGCCGTCCTGCGGCACGCGGCGCTCGGCGATATCGAGTTCGGCCAGCACCTTGATGCGCGAGATGGCTTGCTCCGCGAGCGCGCTGCCGGCCACCTGCGCGGCCTGGTCGAGCACCCCGTCGATGCGGTACTTGGTGAGCATGCCGCCGGGCGTGCTTTCGAAGTGGATATCCGATACGCCGGACTTGAGCGCATCGTACAAGGTGGAGTTGACCAGCTTGACGGCCGGGCTGCCGGCGTCGCCCAGCGAGGCGTAGGAGAGGCTTTCCATCAGGCGCGCAGGGTCGCCACCGCCCTCCCCCGCTTCGCCCATGACGAGCGAGTCGACCGAGCGCACCGACTCCTCCTGCTTGGACAGGTAGGCATGCAGGTCGGCCGGCAGCGCGAGGCGCCAGCGCACCGGGGCGCCGGCCAGGGTTTCGACCCACACCTGCAGGTCTTGCGCGTAGGGGTCGCACAGCACCGCCCACAAGCCGTCGGCGCCCTGCAGCAGCACGCACTGGCGTTGCTGGGCGCGCGCCAGCGGCAAGCGCTCGAACAGCGGGGTACAGGCCAGCATGGCCGCCATGTCGATCGCGGGCAGGCGGAACACATCGGCCGCCTGCGCCAGCAACAGGCGCGGCTCCGACCGGGTCAGCGCTTCGAGTTCGGCAAAAAAGGCGCGACCCGACTGGCGCGCGTTGCGCTGCGCCGCGCGCAGGGACGCCATCATGGGCGCCATCTCGACCGGGTTCATTGCAGGGTCCCGGCAAGGTCAAAGATCGGCATGTACAGCAGCACCACGATGGCGCCGATGACGACGCCGATGGCCGCCATCAGCACCGGTTCGAAGGTCTTGCTGAATTTTTCGATCCACAAGGTCGTTTCGGCGTCGTAGAACAGCGCGGCGCGGGTGAGCATCAGCCCCAGTTGGCCGGAGCGCTCGCCCACGCGCAGCATGCGCAGCGCGATCGGCGTGGTCAATCCGTTCTGTTCGAGCGACTCGGAAAAGCTGCCGCCCTGCGCAATGGCGTGGCGCGCCGCCGCCAATGCGCCACGCCGCCCCGGCGAAATGGCGCCGCTGACCATGTCGAGCGCCGACACCACGGCGATGCCGCCTTCGAGCAGCATGCCGAGAGTGAGATACAAGCGCGCCAGTTCCAGGATGTGCATGCGTTCGCGCACGCCCGGCAGGCGCGTAAACAGTTGCATCAACTGGCCGGCGCGGTGCATGCGGCGCAGCCAGAAGAACAGCGCGGCGCCGCTGCCGGCCATGGCCAGCATGATCGCCATGCCATGGCCGGCGACGGCGCCGCCCCACTTGATCAGCCACTGCGACAGCATCGGCAGTTCGCGTCCGCTGCCCTGGTAGACGGCGGAAAATTTGGGCACCACGTACCCGAGCAGGAACATGCAGACCGCGCTGCCGACCGTGAGCAGGATGACCGGATAGATCGAGGCGCTGACCAGGCGATTGCGCACGCCATCGACGCGCACCTGGTATTCGATATAGCGGGTGAGCGCCTGCGGCAGGTCGCTGGTGCGCTCGGCCGCCTTGACGATGCCGCCGAACAGGGGCGGGAACGATTCCGGTTCGGCCGCAATCGCCACCGAAAAGCGCAAGCCGTCGCGCATGCGCGCCAGCAGGCGGGCCAGCAGCGCGCCGGTATCGGTGTGGGATTCTTTTTCGCTGAGCGCTTCCAGACTTTCGACCAGGCCGAGGCCCGCTTCGAGCAGGGCCAGCAACTCCTGGGTGAACAGCACGAGGGAAAAGGTCTTGCCGCGCCGTTGGGCCTTCTGCGCAAGCGGGCGCACGTCGAGCACCGTCAGGCGCCGTTCGGCAGCGGCGCGCGATGCGGCGACGGCATCGCTGGCGTCCAGTTCCAGCATCTGGACCCGGTTGTCGGGTCCCACGGCACGAATCGCGAAGCGCACGGGCGGATCAGCGCGCGTCGCTGGCGACTGGGCCGCGCAACTGCCGGCGTGGAAATGGATTCATGCTGCCCCTGCTTTCAAAAACATCCTGGTCGACCGCGTTGTGGTTTGCCACTGCAGAAAGGTGTACGCCCACTTCCACATCATCGGTCCGGCCACTTAAGCAGCGGCCTGACCAATTCGCATTCTACTACTGTTGATGTCATTTGGATATGTGACTTTAAAGACACGACTTTCGCAATTTTCCATTGCAAAAAAAGCCCATCCTCGTGCCAACGATGGCGATCACCGGCCTGCGGCCGAGTTAAGATGTTTTATGAACCAGACGCTGCGCCAGGCGCAAGCGAATGTCCGGCACCTCGGCGCAATTACCGGAGCGAGCCGGCGATACGTGCTTCCCGACCGTAAACAGCGAGTTGGATCGGCCATCCCGTAAGCAGGTCAATAGCGCGTTTCATGGCGCTTTTACCAGCGCCGACGATCCCAACACGGTGCCGATCAGGGTGATGAACTTGTTGTACTTGTCGTTCTCCTGCGCAGACGAGGCGCCCAGGCGGCGCGCGGAGAGGCTCACGAACTCCATCGTCAGCTTGTGGCGTTCGCTTTGCAGTTGTTTCTGCTCGTCCGGCGTGACCGCTTGCTGGTAGCGCTGGTACAGTTCGCGCAGCTTGAGCGACGCATTCTGCAGTTGGGGGTCCGCGAAATCGGGCAGCGGGGCCGGCGCGGCCGGCTTGCGCGGTGCGGAAGCGATGTGCTGGCGATGCTTCTCGAAGAAACCGGCTTGCTCCGATTCGCTCTCGAAGTAAGGCACAAAGTCCGCTGCGGTAAACAGCTTGCTGTAGATGTTGCCACCACCACCCGGGTCATATCCTTGCAGCGAGGTGGGGAAAGGTTCGCGTACACCGAAGCGCCAATCGTTCTCGATAAACAATCCGTTCGCGAGCTTGAAGGGACCGCTGAAAGGCACACCATCGAGCTTGAACGGGCCGCCGCCGCCCGGACTGAAGTTCTTCAGCTTGTCTTTGCCGCTAACGTAAGCGACGCTGACAATCACGTAGTCGCTCAGCGTTGGGTTGATCAGACCGCCCTTGCGCTCGGCATAGACAATGAACTTGATTTTTCCCGCCACTGGCGCGTCCATGCTGTGCTCGCCGGCTTTCAATGCAATCTCCTTCGATTGATTTGCCGGGATCTCATAGTCCGTTTGTTGACATCCTCCCCGCCCTAAATGAAGGGGATTCCTACGGCGCCGCGTGATGATCTACGGGTCGCTTCGGTGGGTTCCTGCTTCATCGAGCGGCCTGACTGCGCCGACTCTCCACAGGCTAAGACGCGATGTCCTCGCGCTAAAACATTC